>CADBOW010000073.1 GCA_902796375.1 uncultured Lachnospiraceae bacterium
CGCCTCTTCAGCCACTTGAGTACATCTCCAGTGCCTGAATCCCTCACCAAGGTTTCGCATGTCACGAAACCAGTGACTTCATCAGTTAACGTTTATTAAAACGCTTATCTATAATAGCAAATACCACCCCAACTGTCAAGTATCACTTTATCAGCGGGGGGGGAAGGGAGAAACCAAATGAACGACAGTGTTACCGTGAAGAAGAATCGACGGCATCCGGCATTTTTCATTGTGTTTTTTATCGCCGGAGCTTCATTATATTTTGTATCCACGGAGGTTACCAAAAAATACCTTCTGGCCAGATCGCTGGATGATATCACCACATGGGGCAGGATCGGTTATTTCACTCTGTGTTTTGTAATGTATCTGGTTACGATCGTGATGATCAGCTATGCGATCACCGAGCTCAGTCTCTGGATCCTGGACCATGACCGCTATGTGGTGATCCGGAAGAGAGCACTGGAGAACAGTGAGGCCATGCGGATCCACGAAGAATACCGGAAGAAGGTACGCAGGATCTCCATTATAAACGAGGCGATCACCTATATTTTGCTGGTTACTCTGATGATGCTCTATATTCTGAAGGGTGGAAGCTGGTCTCAGTTTTTTATCCTGGTCTGGATCCTGTGCTTCATCCTTGCCCTGAATCCCATCAGCAGCAGCCTTCGACGGAAGGAAGAGGCAAAACGGCGAAAGATCCTGCTGGAGGACTGCGACCCGCTGCTTTCCTATGATGTGTACGAGCTGTATCGTATGGAGGTACTGGCGAAGCCCCTTCGGAATCAGACCCTGTTTTATCAGGCGATCGCCAGTTATTATCTGGGAGACTATGAGGAAATGGAACGGAAGCTGACGGGGATCGCCGGGGTCCGAATGCCGCAGATTCAGGGTGGCCGGATCCTGCTGCTGGGACTGGCGGCTCTGGATCAGGGACGACAGGACCTGTTTCAGAAATATTCACAGGAGCTGTACCAGCTGGAATCGGCACCCAGGCAGCTGGAGGTAACACGGAAATACTATCAGCAGATCCGAAGAGACTGGCAGGGAAGGATCGATCTGTCCGGGCCGGATCCCTCCAGGGCCCTCCCCTATGTGCAGAAGGAGCTGGAGACGGGAAAGCATCCGCTGTTCTGGATGGACAGCACCTACCAGCTGGCCTGGATCCAGTTATCCCAGGAGGAGAAGGAACGCGCGAAGGAGAACCTGCTGCTGGTGGTGGAGCGCGCAGGAACGATGGCGATCCGGGAAAAGGCAAAAAAACTGTTAGATGTTGTGTGAAATGCATTGCAAAACAACAAAATATAGTGTAAACTGAAATGGTTATAGTGCCCGAACTGTACCGTTCAGCAAAGAACAAGAGAAATTACATGATTCCAGTACGGTTCAAATCATAAAATACCATTGGAGAGTGAAAAGAATGGGTGCAGAATTAAGAAAATATGATGACTATCCGGAAGAGGATCTGGACTTCATCCGTGAGATGGAGGAAGAAGAGGAAGAGATCCTGGCCGGACATCGACGGGACAACCGCTATGTAACCAGGGAAATGGTTCCCGAACTTCGTGCATTGCGGGAAGCCTCGGCTTTGGATCCGCGGTCCTACGGAAATGCCGACCGACAGCGTGGGTCCGCAAAGGGCGAAGGAGAGGGTCAGATCTCTCTGCCACGGACCAGAAAGACCGTGGTGGCAGAAGCGCGCCCGGCACGTACGCGAAGGCCGGAACGCTCCGATTCCGTACAGAGAACCCCGCAGAGAGCTTCTCAGAGGGCTTCTCAGGAAGAGAGGCCGCGACGTTCTACTGTTCGTGCATCGGCGGAAGAAGGCGGTTCCGGAACGAGAAGACCTGCGACCGGAGGTGGTCGGGGTGGAAAGAAGACCCTGTCTCAGAAGTTTGAAACCGGCTTCCAGAATAACAAAAAGATCTTCTTCCTGATCTCAAGAGCGCTGATCCCGTTCATTTTCTTCTACTATGAAGTGATCTTCAACCTTACCACGGTTCGGGATTTCTTCGGAATGCATGCCATCTTCATCCTGCTCTTCTCCGTATTCTACGGAATGCTTGGATCGCTGGTTTCATCCATTGCCAAGAGCAGGAAGGTGAATATGATCGTGAAGGCGGTTGTGATCTTCATTCCGGTCATTCCGTTCCTGATCGAGTATTTCGTATATCTGCAGTTTAAGGTCTTCTACGATCTGAATACCGTGCTTCATGGTGCAGCGGATGCAGCCGGCGGCTTCCAGGCCGATATTTTCCGACTGATCACATCCTTCCAGGGTATTACGCATATTATCCTGTACCTGCTTCCTACGGTGGCATTCCTGATCTTCGAGCTGAAGATCGACAAGAAGCACCTGCTTTCGCTGAAAACCGGCTGGCGCCGGAAGGTTAAGATGGCGATCGTGGCTTTTGGATGCTATCTTGTGGCATTGCTTCTGATCTTCTGTATCAAGACCTATCGCCAGGTATATACAAACCAGTATTACTTCGAAAGTGCCGTAACCGACTTCGGTTTTATGACCGGTATTCGGAAGGAAGTATGGCGGAAGATGACCAATGCGGATTCGAAACGTTCCTTTGAGGTGGCTTCCGGAGACAAGGATGTGACCGAGGAGACGGATCCCTCAGCGACCTCAGCCAAGACGCCGTCCTCAGAAGGAGCATCCTCTACGCAGGTAGCTACCACGGAGGCAAAGAAGACCTACGGACCGAACCGGCTGCCAATCTCCTTCTCAGAGCTGGCCGAGAAGGATGAAGGTCAGTATGCGGATCTGGATTCCTATGTGGGATCTCTGAATGCTTCGATGGAAAATGAGTATACGGGAATCTTCAAGGGTAAGAACCTGATCTTCCTTTCCTGCGAGGCCTTCAGCGGAGATATCATAGATCCGAAGATGACACCGACGCTGTACCGTCTGGCAACCAAGGGTATCAACTTCAATGACTATATCGTTCAGGCTACGGCAGGTACCACCGGCGGTGAGTATGAGAACATTTTCGGTATGCTTCCTACCATGGGCGGTCAGTCCCTGAAGCAGACGGCAACCTATAATAACTACTTCACCATAGGAAGTCAGCTGGATCGACTCGGCTACTATGGTAAGACCTATCACAACAATGAATATACCTACTACAGTCGCGATAAGACCCATATCAACCTGGGTTACTGCGACGGTTACGAGGGTTACGGAAACGGTGCCGAGGAGTATATCTCCGGTGGATGGCCGGAAAGTGACCTGGAAATGATGCAGGGTACACTCCCGCAGTACATCAACAAGCAGCCCTTCAACATTTACTACATGACGGTCAGCGGACACGGAATCTACGGACAGAATGAGAACGGAATGTCCAGAAAGCATTGGGATCGGGTAGCAAATCTGCCTTATTCCGAGCCGGTCAAGGGATATATCGCAGCAAACCTCGAGCTTGAGGATGCAATGACCTACCTGGTGGACAATCTGGAGAAGGCCGGAATCGCGGATGATACCGTAATCGTAATGTCAGCGGATCATTTCCCGTATGGTCTGGATAATGATGCAGCGCTGGGCGAGATGCCGTATCTGTCAGAGCTGTATGGCTACGATGTAACAAACTATATGCAGAGAGACCACAACCGTCTGATCATCTGGAGCGGATGCCTGGAGAAGATGGATCCGATCGTTGTAGATGCGCCGGCAAGCTCCATCGATATCCTGCCGACACTGTCCAACCTGTTCGGAACAGAGTGGGATTCCCGTCTCCTTCCGGGACGAGATGTATTCTCGAATGCACAGCCGATCTCATTCAACATGAATTACGACTGGAAGACGGATAAGGGCCAGTACATCGGCGGTGAGTTTACGCCGTACAGTGCAGCCGAGAAGCTTCCGGACACCTATGTGGATGACATGTGTGCATTGGTTCGAAACAAGATCAACTATTGCTACGGTGTACTGGAAACGGATTATTTCGGACATTTGTATAATCTGGGTGTATTCCCTGAGGTTAAGAAGGAATACGATTATACAAAGAATAAGAATATGAAACCGTACACGACAACGGCGGAAAAGGAATCCGCAGGGAAGAAGGATGATACATCCGACGGAACGGACGATGGAACCGGAACGGACGATGGAACCGGAACGGACGATGGAACCGGAACCGATGACGGAACCGGAACCGACGGCGGAACCGGAACCGATGGCGGAACCGGAACCGATGGCGGAGCCGGAGCGGACGACGGAGCCGGCGCAGATGACGGAGCGAGTGCAGGAGATGATGCAGCCGCGGACGATGCAGCCGATTATTGATGGATGATCTTTGAAATCAAAAAATACCCCGCAGCCTGTGCTGCGGGGTACTGTTATTGTGCGGGATATGGCCGGCAAGCAGAATTCTGCAGGTCGGTGGACGCTGCGTTAAGCAACGAACCCACCAAGCCGGGAGGCGCGACCGTACTTGCAAGGTCATTTGGTGCGGGTACCGAATCGGAAGAATTACCGGTCGGAACCGGAACCCGAAGTATTGCCATAAGGGCTGTCGAAATAAGAGTCAATGGATGTATCCGGGTAGGAATCCGGCAGATCCGTGGGCGCTGTTTGTGTGGGAACCTCGGGATTCATGGCCGGGGCCTGAGGAATCTCGCTGTTCATGGCCGGGGCCTGAGGAATCTCGCTGCTCATGGTCGGGGCCTGGGGAGTCTCAGCATTCATAGCCGGGGCCGTAGGATACTCAGGATTCATAGCCGTAGCCTGAGAAAACTCAGGATTCATTACGGTCGCCTGGGGGATCTCAGCATTCATAGCCGGGGCCTGAGGAATCTCGGTATTCATGGCCGGATTCGGAGAGGCACCGGGCTGCAGGTAGGGGTTCGACTGTGCGGCTGACGGATTCAGGAAGGGGTTCAGAGCCGGATCGGATGCATTTTCACGGGCAATGTTCTGAAGATTGGACAGCTGCTTCAGTCTCTTTCTGGAGAAGATCGCTCCGATGATCAGCAATATGAAAAGTCCGACGATCATCAGCAGTATCAGGATTTTGGAAAAACGGGTCTGTGTCGCATCGAAGGTCAGGTAATAAATATTCGTTGTATTGGTACTGTCGAGTCCTGCTGTGGACAGAGCCTGTTTGTAGTAATCCTCGATCTCGTGGTTCATGGAGCTGATACAGCCGGAGAGCCGCAGAGTCTCCGTCGGGGGAGTGGTTGTCTCACCGGAGAGGAAACTCCAGGTCGGATTGATCAGGGCATCCAGCTTCTCGATATCACTTTTACTCTTGATCATCAGAGGCATGGCTGAACCGTTATCCAGAATGATCAGGTAATGCTGGTCGGTACCGATGGGAATAAAGCCGTTGATCTTATGCTTGGTTTCGGCGAAGTTGCCGAGTACAAAGCGAACATCCAGAGTGACATAATCACCTTTTTCGAGGGGCGCTCCGTCTGCAAGTATTTCATTCATGTTCTTGGTTTTACCCAGAAACATGTAGCTTCCTTCCAGAATAATGTAGCCGGCGGCGAAGGCCGCAACCAGAACGGCCAGTACAATACAGAGGATGAAGCCGGTCTTTTGCTGGGATTTGGTTTTGACAGTTGTAACTTGTGCCATGGGATACTCCTTTCAGATTGTTGGGCGTTCCGCCCGAACAACACAAGATGTATTATATAAAAGGATATAGGAAAAGGCAAATGTAAATTAATGAAACAGGAGGAATGCTATGAGCCTGGACCGGATCAGTAAAATGCTTTTGGAATATACGGATCGGAAGCTGGAACCCTGGCATATGCCGGGGCATAAGAGGAAGGCGGTTTTCGGAGGAATGTGGGATGAAATGTTTCTGCGGGACGTAACGGAGGTCCCGGGAACCGATGATCTGAATCATCCCACCGGACCGATCCGGGAATCTCAGGAGGAAGCGGCTCGGATCTACGGAGTCGAGCACAGCCATTATCTGGTAGGCGGAGCAACTGCCGGTATCCTGGCATCCATTCGGGCGTCGGTTGAGCTCTGGAAGCAGCGACAGGAACGGGAGAAACCCGTCTTTCTGGTGGCCTCCAACTGTCATAAATCGGTCTGGAACGGGCTTCGCCTCTGCAATGCGGAATACCGGAGTCTGCAGCCCACAGGGGATCCGTCCTACGGCCCCATTTCCGGGGAAACACTGCTGGATGCTTTGGAAGAGCTGGGAGATTCCGAAGGGGTTGCGGGATGCATCATCACATCACCCACCTACGGCGGGGCCGTTTCGCCCCTGGGAGAGTTGCATGCCATCCTTCAGGAATACGAGATCCCACTGATCGTGGATGAAGCCCATGGAGCACATTTTCCCTTCTGTTCTGAACTGGCATGGCACAGCGGTATATACTGGAAAGCGGAATATGTGATACATAGTTTACATAAAACCCTACCTGCACTGACACAGACGGCAATCCTGCATGTGAACGGAGAACGGGAGGAGGAGGCTGTGCGTGAACAGCTTTCCGTATTTCAGTCCAGCTCCCCCTCGTATCTTCTGATGGTATCGGCAGAGCAGGCAGTGGACTGGGCAGACCGGAACCGAGACCGCTTTGATCAGTATATCTGGAGGATGCGTGTATTCCGCGAGGAGCTGAGTAATGAGCTGAAGCGCCTGGAGCTGGTTTCGTATCCGGAGTCGGAGGATCCCAGCCGGCTTACGCTGCGAAGAAGGGACGATGGCGGGATGGACTGCGTGGAAATGGCAGCCTGGCTGGAGCGGGAAGAGGATATCGTGGCGGAGTTGTCCGGAAGCGAGGAAATGATCCTGATCAGCACGGTGCTGGATGAGGAAGAAGACCTGAAGCATCTGAAGAACGCCCTTCTCCGGCTGGAGGAGGAGCTGCGAAAGGCTGAGCGAAGGCGCAAAAACGCAGCCAGACGAAGGGCCAGAAAGGCCG
>CADBOW010000074.1 GCA_902796375.1 uncultured Lachnospiraceae bacterium
AGGACGGAGTGATCGGATAGATTGCGGAAACCTCGGAGAAAGCATAGGCCACATGTGCCGCTGCCGTATTTCCATCCATAGTTTTGATCTTTCTCATTAGCGGTTTCCTCCTTTCCCGGTTTCTCTGTTGTCCAGCGCTTCATTCTCCAGTGCTTCTCTCTGAAGGTAGATATACTCGGGAACACTCTGCTCCCGGATCACATTATACATGCATACATACTGACACATATTGCAGTTCTCACAAAGCTCCGGATCGATCACGGCATGTCGCTCTTCCATGTAGATCGCGCCGTTGGGGCAGTTTGCCTTACAGTCTTCACAGGCCACACATGCCGAATCGCAGACCTTTCTCTTATCCTCATAATCCGCCGTGGAGGAACAGGGTACCTGCTTCATTCCCTGGTAGGGTACTATGGTGATCAGTCCTTTGGGACAGGCGAAGGTGCAGTCACGGCAGCCCACGCATTTGTCCGGATCCACATAGGCCGTACCATCCACGATGGATATGGCATCATAGCGGCAGACAGCGGTACAGCTGCCCTGTCCCAGGCATCCGGTGGTGCACAGGCCCAGAGCCTTTGCATCCTGACGGGCCGCTTCCTCACAGCTCTGGATTCCCATGGATTTGTATTTTTCCTGTGCCTTCTTCCCGCCGGAGCAGCGAACGAAGGCCACCTTCTCCTTGATCTTCGTCAGATCATGCAGCGTATCCACAATGATCTTCTTCCGGCATTTTATGGTGCAGGCTTCACAGCCGGCACATTTCGAATAATCGATGACAGCGTGGTTCTCCACGATGGATACCGCACCCTTCGGACAGGCACGTACGCACTCACTGCAGGCGATGCATCCGTAGCCGCAGGTCTTACGCACCACTTCCTCTTCCTCCTCTGTGGAAGAACAGGGAATGAAATTCGTGGCCTTCCGCGGGATCATCCGGATCAGCCCCTGAGGACAAACCTCATCCGCCGCACAGTCTCCGCAGCCATTGCAGAGCTCACGGTCTACAACCAGTTTTCCTTCCTCAATACGAAGTGCATTCTGTTTACACACGGAAATGCATGAGCCCACGCCCACACAGCCGCTTCTGCATTCGCCTCTCTCAAAGCCGGATGCAACCGCCTCCGAACAGGAGCTGCAGCCGCTCTTTGCAAACCGTTTCTTTCCTGCAGCACTTCCGGCACAGGCGACAAATGCGACCTCGTCCGACATGCCGGGTGACGCCGGATTGATCTGATTCTTCTTTTCCATTTTGGTACCCCCATATTGAAATTTATAGTTACTACTATCGTTTTTTGTTCTTTCGCTTATCTAGGAATTCGTATCCCTATCAAAACCTTTTCTTCGCTCCGCTGTCCCGATCAGCGCTTCCGCTTCCTTCATCGCAGCCCTGAGATACGGCTCCTGCCATTCCTTTCCGGCCTTCTCCGCCCTTTTGATCTCCTCCCATGCCGCATGACGCTCGTCATCGGAAGCATATTCCGCTCCGCTGAAGACGTGAGGATGGCGTCGGATCATTTTCTCCGAAACGGTTCTGGCTACATCCTCCAGCGTGAAGAGTCCTTCCTCTTCGGCGATCACTGCATGAAATACGATCTGAAGAAGGAGATCTCCCAGTTCCTCTCTCAGATTCTCCGGATCTCCCGTATCCGTCAGGATATTGATCCCGGAGATTACCTCCACGGCTTCCTCTACACAGGTGGTTTTCAGGCTCTCATGTGTCTGGATCCGGTCCCATGGACATCCGTCCTCCGCCCGAAGACGTTCTACCACTTCCTTTAAACGTTTTATCTCATCCATAGATCCCACTCTCGCTGTTTTCTTCTTCCTGTTTCAGTGCAGCCCCATCTGCTGCCGGATCCGCTTCATGCGTTCATCCAAAACATGCCACACATCCTCAAGCGGCCAGGGAAGCGACAGGATATAATCCCGATCCTTATCCGTCAGTCCCGTCAGTCGTTTCATAAAGGCCTCCCGGTGCTGATAGAGCTCCCGCCCGAAGGAGCATTTCACATATTCCTCTCCCGGTGCCGGAACCTCCTCCACCACCTGACGTAATGACGTTCTTCCGTATGCACCCTCGTCACGCACATAGGAAACCTTTCGGATCATGCCCTTCTCCGGCGGCGACAGTCGGATCCTTCCGATCTTCAGATAGTGCTTCCAGACCATCTCAGCCACCAGTTCCTTCTTTGTGGGAAAAGGGAGCTGTCCTACAATCTCCGTAACAGACAGCCCCTGATCCGCCAAATGCCGCACAGCATCTCCGCTTGCGAAATCATTTATGAAATTGGCAAGTGCCGTATCAAATGTCTTCTCGCTCATGCCGATCTTCCCGGTATCTCCCACGGAACAGCATCTGCTGTCTCATCTCAGAAGTTTCTTCCGTTCCAACCCCAGTCCTTTGTCGTTCTGTATTCGACGTAAATATGATCTCCGGGGATTCCCAGCTCCTCCTGATATATCTCGCAGATCCTCTCCGTCATCCGTTCGAAGGCCGCGGAATTCGGAGAACCAAGCAGGTCTACGGAGACAAACGCTCCCTTCTCCAGCTTCTCACCTGCAAAATAAAGACAGTATTCATCTTCAAATCCTACCATCAGATAGCTTTCCGGCTTCCCAATCAGCTGTGCAGCCTGTCCCAGCTTCGCCTTGATCACATCCTTCTTCTCATCGCTCACCTTCACGGTGATCCTGGAATTAATAAACGGCATTTTCTTATCCTCCTTTAATGGTATCTACTCTGATCCGGCCTTCCGCTTCAGGGTCCGGAGATATTCCTTCTGTTCCGGTGTGATCCTGTAGCTCTCAACAGCCTTCTGGATCGTCTTGTTATGAGTCCATTGCTCCAATCGTTTCTCCTCGATAAAAGGGAGAACCGTCTCATACTGCTTTGCAAGCGCTGTTGCAAAGTACCAGGCGATCATCATATTCACATAGTATTCCCCGGATCGGATCTTGGCCACCCACTCCGGATACTCCGGGTCAAAATCGTCTCCCAGAAAATGCTCCATCAGCATGCCGACACCGAACCGGATGGTATAGGTCTCTCCGGACCGGATCCATTTCCGGATCTCCTGCAGCAGCTGGGTCTTATGCTTCCTGAATATCTTCGGCGACATCTGGTCACAGGTGGCCCAGTTATCCACATAGGGCAGGAAGCGTTTCACTTCCGTCATGCATCTGTCATAATCCTTCATTTCCGAAAGAAGAAATGCATGAATCTGATTCATATCAAAATATCGATGGGGCAATTCATTCAGAAAGTCGGATATATCTTCCCTTTTGATCAGCTCCTTCGCGTATTTTCGAAGCTCCGGGGTCCTCACTCCGATGAGAGTCTCTGCGTCAACCGAAGGGATCGTCCTCATCTGCAATTCTCTGTATTTCAGATCCTGCAGACGAAACAGTTCTTCTTCAATCTCCCCGCTGATTGTTTTCTCCATATCATCTTCCCCGTTTCGTATTATTTTCCATCAAAATCATCCAGCGAGATCATATCCGAATCATTGATCTCCTGCTGACCATAGCCCTTCTCTCTTCCATAGTTCATCAATGCATCAAAGCTTTCCTGCGGATTTCCTGTGCTCACCGGTCCGCCGTAGTTCTGGGCATCGTCATAGCCCTGCGCTCCGCCATAGCCCTGCGCTCCGCCGTAGCCCTGCGCTCCGCCGTAACCCTGCGCTCCGCCGTAGCCCTGTGCTCCGCCGTAACCCTGCGCTCCGCCGTAGCCCTGTGCCGCACCGTAGCCCGCTGCTGCGCCATAGCCCGCTGCTCCACCATAACCCTGTGCTCCGCCGTAACCCTGCGGTCCGCCGTAGCCCGGTGCTCCGCCATAACCCTGCGGTCCCGCTCCGTAGGGCTGGAAAGAAGCGAAACTTCCATATCGATCGGATTTCTTCTGCTGCTGGAAATATGTAGCCTGTGATACCTGTTTGAAATGCAGACCCGCAAAGAGAAGGATCAGGAAATTCATTACCAGGATGGAAATCTGGATCCACCGATCCGTGGGGGTTGTTGCCAGCATATCCAACGGCGACTGTCCCAGACCGATCGAGGAAAGAATGATCATCACAATCCCGGTGGCATATGTCAGAGGCGCCTGAAGCCATTTCGATCCGGAAGGCGAAGGATCCTCCTCTGCATTCCTTGCGAAGAATCCGGACAGGATATAGCAGAGTCCGAAACATATCATGGCTCCGTAGATCAGGATCAGCTGCCAGCGGAAAAGAATACTTGCTGCACCCCCTCCTACCGCTTTGAACAGAAAGATCACTACCACGAAATACTCTGCCAGGATCAATCCGCCCACACCTATGATGGTTTTCGAATACAGTTCATTTTTGGCCATGATCAGGAAAAGTCCCGCTGCTCCCATAGCCAGAACCAGAACTCCTTCCGCTATCACCGTCACCCAGATCTGCCAGTCCAGCTTGATATTATAATCCATATACTGCTTCACGATCTTGACCGAGTTGACAAAACCCACCGTACGAATGATCGCATTTATCACCAGCATGACTCCGGCGATACTACTGAATGCTGTCTGTTTTGCGTTTTGCATATTTCTCCCCCTTTAAAAATACCGTTCTCCCTCGCTTCGCTCAGGCAATCTGTGCAAGGTCGTTCTTCGAACGCCCTTCATCTGCTTCGCAGATGTACGGTGCTTCGCACCGTGCATCCTCGCCCCGCTCGGATTATGCCCCTGCTGCGCAGTGGCATAACCAGTCCGTGGCTATGTACCATGCCTTTGCTTCGCAAAGCCATGCACGGATGACTTCGTCATCCGGGTCGCCGCTTCGCGTCGGTATCCCTCGCTTCGCTCAGGACCACGGGGCCCTCCCTCGCTTCGCTCGGGCAATCCCGTGGCTATTATACCATATTCTTTGGCGGAACAGAACCTTTATCAATGCATTTTTCATTCTGTTCTTTCTTGGAACGATAGTAGACTTCCATACGGAACGATGCTATAATTATGGCGATTTATTCTAAGTAAGGAGAATTCCCGTGTCAGAAAACAGAAGGAAAAAATCAAAACAGCGCCGGATCCTCCGGTTCCTGAAGCCGTATGCACTCCTCATTTGTCTTACGGCTGTTTTGCTTGGGTCCTTTTCTGTTTTTGCCGATTCTCCTGAGGCCGCATCGGAGCAGAGCCGGGAAGCAGACCAGGTGACAGACACCGGGAAAACGGTACGGGTCGGCTGGTACGAATCCAAATTCCATCACATGGACAAATACGGAAGGCGTTCCGGCTACGGATATGAATTTCAGCGGAAGGTTGCAGCCTATACCGGATGGAACTATGAATATGTGGATGGAACCTGGCCCGAGCTTTTTGAGAAGCTGCAGAAGGGCGAGATCGACCTGCTGACAGATGTTTCCTATCTTGAGGAGCGCACCAAAAAGATACTCTATACATCACTTCCCATGGGCAGCGAATCGTATTATATCTTCACGTCTGTGAATAACAGTGAGATCACAGCCGATAATACCAATTCCTTAAAGGGGAAGCATGTGGGCGTTGATAAAGGCAGCATCCAGTCCGGCATGTTCAGGGACTGGGCCAAAATGCACGGAATCGAAGTGGACCTTATGGAGCTCTCCGTCTCTCAGGAAAAGGCCATGCAGATGCTGATGGACGGAGAAATGGACGCCTACGTGATGCTGGATTCCTTCGGGGATCCGGAGAAGATCGTGCCGGTCTGGAAGGTGGGATCCTCCGATTTCTTCTTCGGAGTAAACAAAAACCGCCCTGATCTGCTGGAGGAGCTGGATAACGCCCTGAGCAAGATTCAGGATGAAAATGTAAATTACAGCCAGCAGCTGTATGATAAATACCTGACAACCCCGGGAACAAGCTACTATCTTAATTCCGAGGAGCTGAAGTGGTTATCCGATCACGGAAAGATCCGGATCGGATATCAGGATAATTATCTGGCATTCTGTGCCCTGGACGAATCCACAGGCGGACTGACCGGTGCGCTGAAGGATTATCTGGCCTATGCATCCTCCGGACTTGGAAATGCATTGCTGGATTTCGAGCCCGTATGCTATTCCACCTCATCCGAGGCCCTCGAAGCTCTGAAGAAGGGCGAGATTGACTGTGTATTCCCTGCAAACCTCTCTGATTATGATGCTGAGGAAATGGATCTGGTGGTCACAGCCCCTCTCATGCAGACGGAAATGGACGCCGTAGTTCGGGCGGATGAGCAGAAGGAATTCATCCGAAAGTCCGATATCACCGTAGCAGTCAATGAAGGGAATACCAACTATGAAATCTTCCTGGAGGACCATTTCCCCGGTTGGAAAACAGCATATTTCAAGGATACACCCGCCGGATTGGATGCAGTGGCCGCAGGGGACGCAGACTGTGTCATCATCAGCAATTATCGGTTCAGCAACATTTCCAAGCAATGTGAGAAGCTTCATCTGACCACCGTCTATACCGGCGTGGATATGGATTACTGCATCGCCATCCGTGAAGGGGAAAGCGTCCTGTATTCCATCCTCTCCAAGGTCATTCGTGTTGTTCCCGAATCCGTAACAAACTCCGCACTGACCTACTACTCCACCGAGGATATGAAAATCGGTTTTCTGGATTTCGTCAAGGATCATCTGATGGTCATCCTGCTTTCGTTCATTCTGATCATTCTGGTCATTCTTGCTCTCCTGATCCGCAGCATCCGCGCAGAACGAAAGGTGGATGAAGAGCACCATCTGGTTGTGGACCTTAACAAAAAGGTTTTCGTGGATCCCCTTACAAATGTTCGGAACAAAGGAGCATTTAACGAATATGTCCAAAAGCTTCAGAAGCAGCTGGACAAAACCGGCAAAGTGGACTTCGCCATGGGTATGCTGGATTGTGACAACCTGAAAAAGATCAATGATGAATACGGACATGACAAAGGAGACGTATATCTGAAGGGTGCCAGCCGGCTGATCTGTCATGTATTCCGACACAGTCCGGTGTTCCGGATCGGCGGAGATGAATTTGCCGTCATCATTGAAAATGAAGACTATCGTAACATGGAGGGTGTGATCAAATCCTTCTACCGGCGGCGGAAGGAGATCTGTTCTCTGGCCGAAAATGAATGGGACGAGGTCCACATTTCCCTGGGGATCGCCGTATATGATGCCGACGTGGATCAGAATCTGCAGGATACCATCCGCCGGGCGGATAAGATCATGTATGAAAATAAGAAGATCGGAAAGAATCATTTTAAGAAAGCGTATCGATAAAAAATATCGATACGCTTTCTTATATTCCATGACCGGGCTCAGTAATTCCGCGGGTCCAGCGATTTGTATTCCCGGAAGAGTTCCAGGCAGGCATCCCGTTCCAGCTCCTCCAGATAATCATGAAATGCTTCTCTCCCGCCGAACATCCGGTCAAACTTCTCATCACGAAATCCGATATCCGCATTGTCCGCAATGGTGCATCCGTAATACACCTTTCCGATATTGGCCCACATACACGCCGCAAGACACATGGAGCAGGGTTCTCCGGTGGTGTACAGTTCGCAGCCGGACAGATCAAAGGTTCCAAGCCGGGCTTCGGCGTCACGGATCGCACTGATCTCCCCATGGGCGGTGGAATCATTGTTCTTCAGCACCATATTATGCCCCTGTCCCACCACCTTCCCGTCCTTAACGATCACACTGCCGAAGGGGCCTCCGTGATTTCTGTGTATCCCCAGTCGCGCCTCTTCTATGGCCATCTGCATATATCTGCTTCCGCTCTCCATCCTTCTCCTCCTATCCCTGTGTCCATTCTGAAACAGGGAACCGATCACCCGATTCCCTGCTGCTGTCCTAACCTGCCGGTATAAGTACCAGCTTAATATTCCGGATGGATCGGCTTAAGAAGCAGATCCTCCTTTTCCAGACGCTCCAGTTCCTTATTCGCCTCTTCTATGGCCTTCGGAAGCACCTCAAGGAATTGATCCACTTCCTCCTCCGTATTGTAGATTCCGAAGCTGATCCGGATCATACCGGGCGTAAATGCCGCTTCACAGTTCTCAAATTCAGCGACCTTATCGTCCGGGATTCCTTTCAGTCTCCATACATACGGGTGCGCACAGAAGGAACCCCGGCGTGTAGCCACACCTCCATACTCCTTCAGGGCCACTGCCAGATAGTAGGAATTCAGATCCGAGAAATCAAATGTCACAACTCCGACACGGTCATCGATATTCTCCGTATCTCCATAGATTATGATATTATCAAACTTCTTCAGTCCGTCGATCAGTCTGCGGTTCAGAACCTTCTCATGCTCTTCGATCTTGTCAAAGCCCACCTCCTGCAGAATATCGATGGCCTTGTTCAGCCCCACGATACTCGTATAATTGGGAGATCCTGCTTCCCAGCTTTCCGGCGGATTCTTATACTCCTGACGGCTGTCCGCTACAATATTAACAGTACCTCCGCCGTAAACATCCGGCATGGTATTGAGCATCAGCTCATTTTTTCCCACGATGGCCCCACCGCCGTAGGGTGAATACATTTTGTGTGCGGAGAATACCAGGAAATCCACATCCTCTTCCGGAGTAGCACCCTTCATTTCAAATTTGCGGTGTGCCACGATCTGTGCTCCGTCCACAACCAGCATTGCCCCGTACTGATGTGCCAGCTTCGCCACACGGTGAACATCTGTCACATATCCTGTCACATTGGATGCTGCCGTCACGGAGACGATCTTCACCTTGTTCTCCTTCAGAAGCTTCTCAATATCCTCATATTTCACACGTCCCTGTTCATCCACTTCCGCATAGACCACAGTTCCCCGT
This sequence comes from uncultured Lachnospiraceae bacterium, assembly GCA_902796375.1. GTDB lineage: Bacteria > Bacillota > Clostridia > Lachnospirales > Lachnospiraceae > Eubacterium_Q. The sequence goes on from CADBOW010000074.1 coordinate 8,787, forward strand.
TCCCGCCAGGAAAGGTCATTGGAATGATGCTCGATCCGGGTCGTAAGGATCACATCGCTTTTATCCTTAACCAGAGCAGAGGCCAGCTTGTTCAGACCATCCGTTGTATTATTAACGAATACGCAGGTATACTCATTCTCTTCTTTATCCGCACCCACAAAGCTGATCACCTTCTGTCGTGTCTGATATACAAAGTCCGTGGAATGATCGGATTTCTGTGAAAAGCCACGGCCGACGGATCCGTACATCTTCAGTTCCTCTTCTACCTTCTCGGAAACCGGAGTCAGTGACGGTGTGGTTGCCGCATTATCAAAATTAATGATCGGCTTCTTCGTTCCGTCCTTCAGCTCCACCGGCTCATCAATCCCGACTACATAGGAACGGATATTATCCATCGTGATCCCGGTAGACGCTGTTTCGGTACTGCTCTCCGTAGATGCTGTGGTACTGCTCTCCGTAGCAGCCGTTTCCGTTCCGCTTTCCGTGGAGGCAGCAGCTGCGGTAGTGCTCTCCGTAGCAGCTGAAGCTGTAGTCCCCTCAGCAGATGCCGTAACGGCGCCGCTCTCCGTATTTGCCGCGGCAGTTGTACCGGTTTCAGCCTCTTTCGTACAGCCGGTAAATGCCATTGAGAATGCAAGGCAGCCGGCCACCGCCATTGCTACGAATTTGCGTCTTCCTATCCTCTTAAACATATTCCCTCTTCCTTTCTCTTGCCCTCTGTTTCCTTCTTCCCCTTCGCGGGAGCCCTCATGATCCCGCTAGTCAGACATAGAACAACCTCTTAAAACACCATAAAACCCATTTCTGTAACGCCATGATTATAACAGATGGCATTGAGAACGGTCAAGGATGCTGCGCTTGCAAACCCGATATGGTTAATGTAAAATAAAGCCCATGGTGACGCTGTTGCCATCCTTACGGAGGTCATAACATGGATACGGAAAAAGAACCGTTAACTGAATCTGGTAAAGAAGCGGAACCCCCAAAAAAGAAAAGAGGAATCGGGGATATCATAAAGAATATCCTCTGGCTGGTCACCGGTCGGCTCTTTTCAGCAGGCCTTCTGATCTTTCTGGGGATCCGGGTTGCGATCGATCCCGGCAGCGCTCCTTCAAAGATTGCCTGGGGTCTGGGTCTGGCGATCCTGATCGCCACGGCGGGATTATTTATCAGCTTTATCACCGAGAAGGGCTTCAACCGTCAGAATCTGGTTCCCATCATTGAGACGATCCTGTTCACGATCCTGGGGGTATGCATGATCATTTTCTCCTCGGTCTTCGGTGTCTTTCTGGAGGAGCTCGTCTGCATTGCGATCATCGTGAACTGCACAGCAAATGTTCTATGCCTCAGAAATTTCGATCAGATGCGAAACCGGTTGGACGAGGAAGCCGAAAAGCGCCGCGTCAGACACAGCGGCGATCGGATCATTACAGACGTAGGACAGGCGATCAGAGATGATTTTACGAAATATAACGGAGAACTGATCAACGCCGCCGAACATGTAAAGCGTAAGGCAAATGCCACCACCAGGGGACAGATCATCCTGAATGTTGTACTGATCATCGTAGCAGCGGTAATGCTCTTCACAAAATTCAGCGATGCCGCTACGCTTTATCTGATCTCCGGAATCATCATGATCATCAGCGGACTGAACGACGTCATACTGGTGATCCGGGGATATCGGGAGAAAAAAAAGGCGGAGAAAATAGCAGCAGAAGAATCCCAGTATACCTGAGACACATGGAAGGCTCTTCTTATCCGGTCGGGTCACTGGATCACGGCCGGTTCCTCTCTCTTCAGTGCTGACAAAATCCTGGTCAGCGCCGTGTGAACCATCCCGATTCCGTAGATAATTATCATAGTATCCGTGGACTTTATGAAGAAAAGGCAGGTAACAGCGATCAGCAGACTGATCACTGCATTGAAGCATTTCATCCTCCATGCCGCATTCTCATATCGTTTATTCTCAAAGGCCCGGAGAAGCTGTATCACTCCGTAAAAAGCCTGCATTCCCACAAAATAGAGAAGCATATACTGCTGATCTTTCGTCAGAATGGATCCTCCGATAAAGGACAGATCCAGAATGATCAGTCCCGTATAAAAGATGTTTCTTCCGCCCACCATATGCCGTGCCATAGTGAAATACAGGACCATATACTGGATTCCTGCTATAAACAGCATTATCGCAAGGAGTCCCGCAAGAATCTCAACAGATTCGTCCGGGATCAGGATAAGAAAAATGGCACCGAGTAAAATAGCAACTCCAATCCCCAATTGAATGATCTTCTGTCCAATACTCATACATATCCCCTCTTATATCAGGCTTATTTCTCTTTACCGAAGCGTTTTGTTCTGAGGATCCGGTTCCCGGATTTACGGATTTCTTCAGATACCATATTCTTCTGCCGGATCGCCGCACGGAAGAACCGACCGAGTACCGTATCCTCTTTTGCACCTGCCATGGCATAGTCATCGCAGAAGGCGGTTACCGAAAAATCAGGGATCTCGCAGCCGGAGAGTTCTTCCCCCAATGTCTTCCAGCCCCGTTCCGCTGTAAGACTCCGCTCTTTCAGAATACGACGGATCCTGTCTTCATAGGGGCTCATGGCCTCGAAATCATAGATTTCCTTCTCAAACACTGAATGATTATCCTTCAGATTTTTCAATGCATAGACCATCTGACCGAAGGCATGATAGAAATCCTCTTCATTGTTCTTCACCAATTCCTCATAATCCCCCCAGGCCGGAAGATACCGATATACGGCAAAGCCATAATCCGGCAGATGCCCGGCCCGTCCATGTCCGAGATTCATCACAGAATTCTCTGAGGAACGATAGATCGTATTCACATATATGCCCTTCTCCGGATCGTCCTTTGCGGAGGGATTATGCCGGAATACCACCGGTCGTTCCGTAAAGCCGTCCCCGTCAGGAACCTTCTCATAGAAGCTGTAATTGATATTGTTGATCACCAGAGACGGTGTACCTGCAAAATACCGGTGTGCCCAGGTATCTGCCAGAATGTGCATAGCCACGCCAGCGGCCTGAAGCCCTTCTCCCCGGGCAAGCTCCACGGTCTTTACCAGGAGATCACTGTTCACATTACAGATCATGCGGTACTTATCCTGATAGCTTCGTCCGCCTCTGCCTACCTCCGCATAAAGATCCCCCGGAAGAAAATGGAACGACGCCCAGATCTCCGTGATCGTCTTTCTTCCCTTCCGATCGGTCTTCGTATCTACCATTTCCAACTGCATCTGCGTGGTAGCCGCCCGGCGCGGGGCCGATATATTCATCAGAAAACTCTCCGAACAAAAATCCACCAATGCGGCACTGTATGCGATCTCAATAGATTCCTCGTGGGAATAGCCAGCCAGACAGGCAGCGCAATAGGTCGCATAATAATGAAATTCCATCTGCATCTATTCGTGCCCTCCTGCTGTCAGTTTTTTACTGTACTTTTTCACCCGGATCGCCGTCACCACCGTTTCCGCCAGCACACAAAGGGTGGTAATATCGATCACTACTGTAACAATTTCTTCCGAGTCTAAGAAGATCAACATGATTATATCATAAATGGCTCCATAGGCCTGTGGGATCAGAAGGAGGATAGCGATCACAATGTAAGCCCGGCGTTTCTTCTTTCCCTTACCTTCATCTCTGGCCGCCTTGCCCACGTACAGATAAGGAAGTATTACTACCACTACGATGGCAACGAGAAGGACCAACACAAGCACCGGAGACACTTCTGCTTCTCCCTCTTCAGACTCCATCTCAATATATGCCATCAGTTCCTTCCTGTAAGAGAAAACAAGAAGAAGTGTCCTGACCACATTCCATGCCGAAAAAACAACCAATCCGGTCCCGGCAACCACCAGATTATTCTGTAATCGTCGTAATGTTTTTTCCATATTTCCCTAAGCCAATCCTTTTTCAAAGAACGGTCAGCCCGGAATCCCTTCGAATCCACGAGGCTATCCCTGACTGACCGCAATTATTTTCCGACCTCTCACCATGCTCATTTTAACACAAAGCCACTGCACTGTAAACCAATCCAGCCTCATAGAGCACTGTCCGGTATGCGTTCCGGGTGGTTTCTGAATAGTTTTCTGAATTGTTTTAAAAAAAAGCTTGCTTTTTCTTTTATACTATACTATAATAACCATCGTTGTAAAACCAATGGGGTATCGCCAAATGGTAAGGCAACGGACTCTGACTCCGTCATTTCAAGGTTCGAATCCTTGTACCCCAGCTAAGCATCGATTGCGAAGCAATCGAATGTCCGAACGAAGTGAGGATGCGTTACGCGAAGCGGAACACAGGCCTTGCTTTTTTTATGCAAGGCCTGCAAACCTTCTGATCAGGCGAATGTAAGAGCCGCCAGGATCCATACATAACAGACCGTCTTCGGTATCATCAGCATACCCAGCTTCGGTTTTTCCTTCCCGCAGATTGCCACCGGAAGGTATGTCAGGAAGCTGAGCGCCACCGCGGCAATCACCTGTATATAGATTGTAACCGCGTAGTTTGATGCGTTGTTGATCACCCGGATGTAACCGACGATCGTCAGCAATCCGATCATGACAAAGGGTACATTCCTTATGATGGCCCATTTCCTGTTTCCCTCAGGAGAAAACCAGCGGTTTTGCGGGAACAGAAGCAGCGCGATCCGAATCACGGTCAGCCACAGGATTGCCTGCTCCACCCACAGATTATACGCTTCATAATGATACTCCATCCCATCGCCGGCCTTCATCAGCAGATTGTAAAAAACCGTCATGGTGATGGAGGAAATGATATTTCCCAAACCCAGATAAAACGTCTGCCGCTCCATCCGGCCCTTCAGATTCTCTATGATCCGGGGGATCAGATGAAAGGAGTCTCCGATCAGAAGCAAAAGTGTGAGCAGAAAGGCGAAACGATAACGCACAAACTCCGGATTATACAAAGAGTCGTTATCAGCCGCAGCCCATTTTCCCCTGATGATAAAAAGGAACAGGATCAGAGTGACAAGGTAGAGAATGCAGAATCCCGCCTCTCCCATTCTTGCCCCGACAGGCTTGTCATTTTCTCTCATAACCAACCTCCTGAATATCAATCCCCTCGTCCGCTGGAAACATCATACAATAATTATTATATCTTTTCTTTTCATTCCATCCAAGCATTTTTACTCCGGAATGCTCATTTTCATTGTCACATCGCTTCCGGATCAAAATCCCTGTACTCCGGCTCAGAGGAATGATGACTGCCCGGAGTTTCTGCGACACAGAAATAATGGGACAGATGCCGCTCTGCATCTGTCCCATTAACATTGTTCATATCCATCGGTTCTACTGACCGAGATTCTCCGTTTCCCGAACTACTACCGTCTTGTCGTAGCAGGTAAAGATTTCGTTCACCTTTTCCTTATTCGGCTTCGGCGTGATGGCACTTACGATGGGTACAATGATCAGACCTGCGATCATAGTGATCGCACCCGCATTGATGGGGGACTTGATCACAGGAACGAACATATTAAAGATCGTGAATCCCACGCCCAGAATATAGCTTGCCCATACAGCCGCCTTGGTGATGTTCTTTGAGTACAGTCCGTAGAGGAACGGTGCAAGGAATGCTCCGGCAAGCGCTCCCCAGGAATAACCCATAAGCTGTGCGATAAAGGTCGGCGGATTAAATGCCAGAACAACCGAGATTGCAATGAAGCATACTACGAATATCTGCATCAGGCGAAGCTGTGTTTTGTCTGTCATCTTCTTTTTCTTAAGCGGCTTGATCAGATCCAGTGTCAGTGTGGAACTGGAGGTCAGAACCAGAGAAGAAAGCGTACTCATGGATGCCGAGAATACAAGGACCACAACGATTCCGATCAGAATGTCCGGAAGAGAAGAAAGCATGGCCGGAACGATGGAGTCATATGCCACCTTTCCTGTCTCTCCATCAACAATACCGGGGGCATCGCCGAAGAGACGTCCGAAGCCGCCCAGGAAATAGCATCCGCCGGCGATGACGATGGCAAAGAAGGTGGAAACAACAGTACCGGTCTTAACAGCCTTCTCATCCTTGATGGCATAGAATTTATGCACCATCTGCGGAAGTCCCCAGGTACCGAGAGAGGTCAGGATAACCACGCCCAGCAGCGCAAGGGGGTCCGGTCCGAAGAAGGAAGCGAATAGACCCTGACCGTCTGCCAGAGCTTCGGTTGTCACTGTCGGATCCGTGGGAACCAGAGACAGCTGTTTTACAGCCTCTGTGAAACCGCCCTTTCCGGCAAGCACCGCACCGATCACAAGGCAGATACCGATCAGCATGATGATACCCTGAATGAAGTCATTCAGCGCTGTAGCCATGTAACCACCGATTACCACGTATGCTGCAGTCAGAGCTGCCATGATGATAACACAGATCCGGTAATCGATATCGAAGGCCATACCGAACAGACGGGACAGGCCGTTATATACACCTGCAGTGTAAGGAACAAGGAATACGAATGCGATGATGGAACCGGCCACCCGAAGTGTCTTGGAATCAAAACGCTTTCCAAAATACTCCGGCATGGTCTTTGCATCCAGCTGCTGGGACATAAGTCTGGTACGGCGTCCCAGGATCAGCCATGCAAGAAGACTTCCGATAAATGCATTTCCGAGACCGATCCATGTGGAAGCCAGTCCGAACTTCCAGCCGAACTGTCCCGCATATCCGATGAATACAACGGATGAGAAATACGAGGTTCCGAAAGCGAAGGCCGAGATCCATGGGCCCACGGTACGTCCGCCCAGGACGTAATCATTGACATTCTTTGCCTTGTTTCTGGAATAGATTCCCACTCCGAGCATAACAGCAAAGAAAACTACAAGAAGAATGATCTTGATCGCCATTTTGGTGCTCCTTTACGGCATAATGATTTAACGTTTTAACGCTTTAATGCCATAAAGTATTATATAGATTTCCACCGGGCATGTCAACCGAAAAAAACACAAATTCACCCCGGATGAAACCACAGATTCACCCGGGGTAAAACAAATGTTTATTCGCTCGTACGTCGGCCCCATCAGTTCAGAAATCCGAACTCCAGAAGCTTCGCACCCACATTTCCGGTGTAGGTAATATACAGCGGATTCATCCCATCCGGAAGCTCTGTCTGAAGCACTTCTCTCTTCCAGCCCATTCCGGTGCCTTCCGCCTTCTCTTCCCGAATTGAAATGGAGCCCAGCTCCGAGCCCTCCGGTGAAAGCCGGAATGTAAAACATCCTTCGCCGGCTCCTTCCAGCCCGGCACGGATCCAGAGTCCTCTGACCCCTCTCAGATCAAAGTACTTATATCCGATCAGGGTACCGTCCGTGATCTCTCCGATATAACGCTCTGTCATGGAACCGTCTGCATTTATCTCTCTGGCCTCCGTCTCGTGAGTAGCCAGCGCATATGCCGCCTCTGCAGGATAGGTTTCATGTGTCACGTTCGGAAAGGACTCCTGAAAGATACTGTTTGATCCATGGGGCATATGTCCGTCGGTCAGATTACAGCAGATCACCGCCGGATACGCTCCCTCTCCTCTGAGGGGGGCGGGATTCAGTCCGCAGCTGGTGATCTCCACCTGCGGGATGCTTCCGTCCGGTTCGATGGTAATCTTCTCCGCACAGGCCTGCCGGCTGTAATCGGACTTATGGGTGAGGCGGTGATAGAACACATACCACTGGCCATTGATCTCAATGATACTGCCATGGGTGGTACCTGTCATATTCAGCTTAGCCTCCAAACGTCTTCCCTGATAGCCTACATCCCCATTGGATACGATGGTCCCTCCGAACACAAAATTCCGGTCCGGCGCATCGCTTACCGCATAGCAGAGCTCATGGTTCTGCTGGGAGGAATAAATGAAGTAGTACTTATCTCCCACCCTTCGCATGGAGGGTCCCTCAAAGAAAGGATGCTCTTCAAAGTCCGTTCCCTTCACCCGGTAGGGAATGATGCGCCTCGGCTCGTCTGCTATGGTGAGCATGTCATCCTGAAGTGTAACCGTCACTGCACCCATGATTCCGTCCGGATCACCGAGGATCTCTTCCCGGCTCCGGCCGAACATTCCTTCCATCCGCGATACATACTCCGAATCCGGAGAATAATCCGGACGCTCATGAAAATCATACTGTGTCCCGTAATAGAGACGGATGATCCCATTGTCGTTCAGTACCGCCGGATCAAAGAGAACATATTTCAACATGGGTGTTCCGTCCGGGTTTCGCACAAAGCCCAGAAACTCAAAGGGACCCACAGGACTGTCTGCCACGGCCACACTGATGGGACCGATATACCCGCCCACACCAAAATTTCCGCTCATACTGTAGTATAAATAGTATTTTCCGTCATTTCCCCGAACCACATCCGGCGCATACATATGAAGAAAAGTCGGTCGAAGGGATGCTTCGTCCGCATTGCCGCCGGCCAGCCGCGCATTTTCAATTTCCTGCCCGTACTGAGGATCCTGATCTGCCCGGTAGATCACTCCTTCGTACCGCCAGTCCGTCAGGTCCTCTGCCGGCGCCGAATACGTCACATAATCCAGCATACAGAAGGTTTCTCCGCCTTCCTTATCATGGGATCCATAGATATAGACCCGGTCTCCAAACAAATGCGGCTCCCCGTCGGGAATATATTCACCAAGGGGGAGATAGGGATTAAATGCCTGCCTCTTCAATGTTCCGAACCTCCGTACTTCAATATTCTTGTCATATATCACTTACGCCTGATCCACCATCGCCTCAAACTCCTCCACCGGTACCGGCTTTGAGAAGTAATATCCCTGGAAGAGACTGCAGCCCATCCCTGTCAGTGTCAGATACTGATCCTCAGACTCCACGCCCTCTGTCAAAGCTGTGATACCCAGTGCGTCCGACATATGGATGATGCTGTGCAGAATGGTCTTCGCCTTCTGATCATTCTCGGACTTTTTGAGGAATGCCATATCAATCTTCAGCACATCGATATGTATATCCTTCAGAAGATTCATGGATGAATAGCCGCTGCCGAAATCATCCATCTCCACGATGAAACCATCCTCCCGCAGCTGATCCAGGATCCGAATCCTCTTCTCCTCATCTGTCATCATCACCGTTTCCGTAATCTCCAGCCGCAGTTTCCCGGTCTCCACGCCGTACTTTCTGACCATCTCACAAAGCACAGACTCCACATTCATGAAGTAAAAGTCCTGGGGTGAGATATTTACGGACAGGAAGAGATCTCTCCCCTCCTCCTTCCAGCGTGCCAGGATCTGACAGGTTTCTCTCCACATGTGCTGATCCACCTGAGCGATCATACCGTTCTTCTCAAACACAGGGATAAATGCGCCCGGCGAAAGAAATCCGTCCTCCGGATGGATCCAGCGAACCAGCGCCTCTGCCCCGACGATCTTCCCGGATGCATTCACGATGGGCTGCAGATACGGTACCAGCTGCTTTTCCTGAATTGCCTGATCCAGCTGGGTGGAGATATGCCGCTCCCACAGCACCTTCTTCCGCATTTCATCATCATAGATCGCAACAAAGGATCGGTAATCATCCTTGATGGAAGACATGGCCATCCGCGCCCGGTCAAACATGACCGACGGATCCAGCGTGGCATCCGTGATCTTATAGATACCCATATGCGTGATCAGGTCAAAGCTTCTGTCGTCGTTCTTTACCACAAAACGTGACATGATCTGCGCAAACCTCTCGGTATCGAGACGTTCTTCCGGCATACAGATACCGAAGGTATCACTCACCAGGCGTCCGTAGATCGTACCTCTGGAACACTCGACCCGGAGACGATTCGCCAGCTGCTTCAATGCAAAATCTCCGAACTCATTTCCGAAGATATCATTCACGAGCTTAAAATCCTTGATATCAATATAGGCAACCACATAGTTCCGGTCCGGTTCCTTTTTCAGTCTTTCCCTGATCTTCTCGTACAGATACTCTCTGTTATAGAGACCGGTCAGACGGTCGTGGGTCGCCAGAAACCGTTCCTTCTGCAGCGCATTTTGCTCCTCGGTGCGGTCCCGGACGCTGAGGAAGTATCCGTCCACACTTTCCTTCTTGTTCCGGATCATGTGCTGCTCCAGTTCAAAGTATCTCGCCTTTTCTCCTTCCCCGGACACATAGTTTTCCTTCCAGTCCCCCGGTTTCTGCTGCAGTGAGCCGAAGATACGCTTCAGCTGAGGAGCCGCCTTTTCAAACATGCCTTCCCGCAGGTTTGCCAGACGGATCGCCGGTTCATTTGCCCAGATACACGTATTATTGGCATCAAAGAAGAACAGGGCCTCGGGCATCTCCGATGCGATATTCGCCAGCATCCGGTCAAGCAGCCGCATGGGTCTGTAATAAAGAGAGAAGTAGAACACAAGAAAACCATAGACTGCAAAAACGATCATGGCGATATCGACGGTCTGATCCGTAAAGATAAAGATCGTCTCGGCTATACCGCCAAGGATCATGGACGTCAGGATCACATAGTACCGCTCCGCGTAGATCCGCGGTGATTTGATCCCTTTGTAGGCAAAAATGAACAGCATGGCAAAGAAGATGCCATAGTCCATCACCCGGTGATAAGTCTGTCCCCAATGAGAGATGAGATCATGGTATACTCTCCCATCCACCATGATGGGCTGGGTGTCAAATGCATGATGGAAAAAGGGATTCAGGAGATACTGAATAAAATCCAATGACATGAGAGCGTGGACAAGGACTCGGATCTTTGCTGCCTGCCCGTGAATCCCACAATACCGGAATGTAAAATTGATAACCATCAGCATCATAAAATCCATTCCGAGGAAATAGACATAATAGCCAAGCTTTGATATGGTTTCACTGGAGGACGCGATGATGATCATATTTCCGGTCACAGGGGGGATCAGACCGTAAAGCATCAGGGAAACATGCACACCGATCGATTTCTTCGAACGCCATGCTGTGATCGCACAAACAAGGAGTGCCAGAATCAGAATTGAGAAAATGATAACAAAGACGAATCGCATAGAAGTACCCCCAGATCCATCCTGATATATTAATAGTTTAACATAGAAACCGTATGGGTACAATGAAAAAACCCGGAGACGACAGCTCCGGGTTGATCCATTAATATAAAATTATACTATCAGTGCCGCTATTCCGCAGAACAGCACCTGTAATGCAACAAAGATCACAGGGATCAGCTTGATGGGGATTCCCATCTTCTTCCGCATATGGTCATGGAACGGAAAGAGTACATTTTTAAACGGATTCACGTGAAGGACACGGATCAGCGTAACCTTGACCAGTCCCATTCCTCCGTCAAAAATGAACACCAGGGACATCAGAAGGAAAATGAAGGGATGTCCGCTCTGCATAGCCAGAAGCGCCAGCAGAAACCCGATGGTCCGGGACCCGGCATCACCCATCAGAACCTTGCTGGGATTCCAGTTATAGATCAGATAGGCCAGAAGGACGCCTGCCAGCAGGATCCCCATCCAGGAATAAGTGGGCATAACAGTCTGGAATAACAGGAAATACGCCACCAGCGTTACCACGGACACACTGCCGCAGAGGCCATCCACCCCGTCCGAGCAGTTGGTCACATTGATGGACATCCACATCAGGATCACCCCCAGGATCCCGTAAAGCCATACAGGCATTTCAAATGTATTTCCGAAGACCGTCACGGTGGATCCGTGGTAGATAAGGAATGTCACCACAGCGCCTATGGAAAGCACCAGATCCAGCAGTCCCTTAACCAGCTCACCCCAGGGAACCGAGGATGCATCATCCAGATATCCCGTGATCATCATGAGCAGCATCAGGCCCGCATAGATCAGCAGTTCTGCATCCAGCGGCAGAAACAGCAGGGACATCAGCAGGAATACCAGTACAAAGACCAGTCCCACTCCGGTGACCTTTCCGCTGGACTTATCGTTGATCACGATGGTTTCCCCTTCCGGGGAGATTACTGTCTTCCCGCCGTCCTTCGGAAGAAACGAGAAGGGTTTCCAAAGCAGCAATGTCGTGAGAATGAATCCGCAGCCGGTTCCGATCACCAGGATCACCCAGTCCTGAAACGTATCCTTCAACACCTGATATAACATGTTATTATCCTCTTTTCTTTTATTTTCCGGTTATGTCGATCACCACATACTCGGACTTGGTACCGGTTTTGAACCCGATGGACCAGTCTGCGATCCCGGAGGTTACGATAAATGTGGTCTTATCCCTCGTCTCCAGACCATAGGTCCGGTCATTGACCCCGATCATTTCTCCGATCCGGTTAATGGGAATCAGCTGTCCCCCATGGGTATGCCCGGATACCACCAGGTCCACACCGGCCTCTGCCTCCGCGGCATAGTCACCGGGCTGGTGATCCATCACAATGGTATATTTCTCCGGATCCAGCCGGAGATCCTTACAGAGGGTCTCCATATTCTTCCGATCCTTCACGGATTTATCCAGACGGCCTACCACATAGAAGGAATCATTCAGAAGCTCCGCCTCATCCCGCAGATTCCGGACTCCGTTTTTCTCCAGCTCCTGAAGCAGCTCCTCGTAGCTGAAGTTTCTGCTTCTGAAATACCCCCGGTCATGATTACCGATGGCATAGAACACTCCATAGGTGGTTTTCAGATCTCCCAGTGCCTGACAGGCCCGGATCATATCCTCCTTTGTGGTCCCGCCATCCACATAATCCCCGGCGATCAGGACCAGATCGGGCTGCTCGGCCTGGATCCGCTGCATTTCCTCAGCAAATCCCTCTCCGTCAAACAGAGCGCCCACATGTGAATCCGCAAAGAGTACCACCCGCAGCTTCTCCTGCCCCAGAGACTTCTCTGTGGAAAGCGTATAGGTGGTAACCCAGACATGATGTGCCAGATACCAGCCCACACAGAGGTATCCCGTGGTAAAGAGGATCACTCCCAATCCCAGCCAATAAGGTCGCTTTACCTCCGGATTCTTCTCCTTCTTCTTCCTTCGGAGAATCCTCCAGAGAAATGCACCCAGATCCGCCAGCGCCCAGAACACCATAAAATGCAGCAGGACGATGATGGAATTCATCATATCGAACAGACAGAAAATGATGAAGATCAGGATGGGGATCAATGCCAGCCCCCGCCGGATCCATTTTCTTCCTCGCGACAGATCCTGTACCACTTTAAACTTCTGAAAGCGGGTAAAAAGATAAATCCCTCCGGCCACCGTTCCGGAAAAAAGGAGCCCTAATATAATCCCCCACATGTCACCATGTCCTCCTTTTCAAAAACCAAAGGAGAAATCGAAAAGCTTACATACTACTAAACGCCCTTCGTCAGGTCGGCAAGCAGTGCCTTTAATTCCTCAACCTCAAATGTATAATCCGTATTACAGAAATCACAGTGCATGGTCACCGGCTCTCCGTCCCGGATCATGCTCTCCAGTTCCGTTCTGCCTATGGAAATCAGCGCCTTCTCCACTCTGCTCCGGCTGCAGTTACAATAATACTCCGGTTTGGTGGTTTTTTCAATCGAAGCATCTGCCCCCAGCAGTACATGGACCAGATCCTCCGGGCTGTATCCGTCGGCAAAATACTCCGTCACGGAATGAACGCCTGCCAGCACTTCCTCCAGCCATCGGATGGTCTGCTCCGTTGCGAAAGGTAGAAGCTGGATGATGAATCCGCCTGCATGCTCCACATAGTTATCTTTATTCAGAAGCACTCCCAGCCCCACGGAGGTTGGGATCTGTTCACTGGCTGCGAAATAATAGGTCAGATCCTCCGCGATCTCACCGGACACCAGCTCCGTCTGTCCCACATAAGGCTCCTTCATTCCGGTATCCCGGATCAGCCGAAGGACACCACGGCCGATGGCTCCGCCTACATTTAAATGTCCTGACGAATTGGCCGGAAGGATCACATTTTTCTCCTTCACCAGCCCCTTCACTCTGCAGGATGCGTCCGCTGTTACGGTCACTCCTCCCAGTGGGCCGTCTCCGCTGATCTGCATGGTCAGTACATCCGTATCATTCTTGCACATGGCTCCCATCATGGCCGCAGCCGTCAGGCTTCGTCCCAGGGCTGCCGTTGCGATCGGTCCCGTCTCATGGATTCGTCTGGCCTCTTCCACCAGGCCCTTCGTATAGGCAAGGAAGAAACGGACCTCATTTCCGGCCGCCATTCCCTGCAGGATCACATCATTCCATTCACTCATCTGTCATTTCCTTCTTTGTATTTCTTTTTCCGCACTCTCTGGCGGTCATCAGGATCCTCTCACTGTCCGCAGATGCGGGCTGTCCTGTGTACCCGTCATAGAAGCAAATATCCGTAAGTCCGGCTGCCTCGGCAGATTCCTTCAGGGCCTCCGGTGTATATCCCCGCTGCACATGCTCCTCATCGAACCTGTCATACCGGCCGTCCTCTCCCTCCCGGAATATGGTAAGGTAAAACCGGTGGATATCATTTTCATCCTCCTCATTCTCCCAGAACATCGCCACATCCTCCCGCACCTCCGCGATGGTCCGGTCATTCAGCATGTGACTGTAGTATCCGGGAGGATGGAAATCCATCACCAGCAATCCGTCGGGATCCAGATAATTATTTACCAGACGGAAGACCTCCTGTACCTCCGCAGGCTCCAGGATATAATTGATGCTGTCGCAGCAGCATACCACCCCACGCACCGTTCCGTAAAGCTCGAAGCTCCGCATATCCTGAAGCAGATACAGGATATCCTTACGTTCCGGGTCCTGCATCTCCGCCCGGATTTCCATTTCCCGCTCCCGTGCAATATCCAGCATATCCGGACTCGCGTCGATACCGATCATATCATAGCCCCGGGCTGCCAGCCGGCGCGTTATACTCCCGGTTCCGCAGCCAAGCTCCGCGATCAGCCCCCCATGGATCCCGGCCTCCCGCAGCAGCTCCAGGATCCGCTCACACCAGGCATCATAGGGCACATTATCCATCAGTTCCTCATATACTTCCGCAAATGAGCCATAGGCTTCGTCCATATCACTCATCCTTCCCTTTCTCTGCCTTCTTCCGTTCCCGCTCCGCCTTCGAGAAAATGCATCCGCAGTAATCCTGCCGGTACAGTCCGTATTCCGCCGAAAGCTCGATGGACCTTTTATACCCGTTCTTCTTCTTGAAATCACTGAAGAGGAAATACGGCGCAGCCTCCGGATTGCCTTCTCTCAGCTCCTGCTCCAGCCGGACTCCGATCTCGTTCAGCCATTCCGCATTCTTATACGGACTGATGGAAAGGGTCGTGGTGAAGCACTGAAAGCCATGGGCAACGGCATATTCCGCGGTCCTTCGCAGCCGCAGCTCGTAGCAGTCGTAGCACCGGCTGCCCCGTTCCGGCTCCATTTCCCTTCCGGCTGCCATGGATCGGAAGTTCTCCGGATCATAGGGCGCTTCCACCAGCTTTACGGATCTTGCGAAGGGCGCTTCCTCCGTAAACCGGACCAGCTCCCGAAAACGCTTCTCATACTCCCCCTCCGTGTCGATATTCGGATTATAGAAGAATACGGTAATGTCGAAATAGGATCCCAGAATCTCCAGACAATGACTGCTGCAGGGACAGCAGCAGGCATGCAGCAGCAGTCTGTCCCGGGTGCTCTGTTTCAGCTGTTCTTCAAATTTCTGATAGTAATTCTCCATAGTCTTTAATTTTGTCATTTTGACGAAATCATTTTTGAATTATTGTTTTTTCTGAATGAAATTTATCCATATTTTACAGTTGACTTTGTTTATAATAGACAATATAATTATTATATAAGCGGCATCGCAATTGTTTTTGAGGGGGTGTTGAACCATGACAGTTGAGCAGGCAATCAAAAAATATAAGATGGAACCATTGAATGTATACACTGCCAAGGTAAAAGCACAGGAGTTAAATGTGCAGGAAGTGCTTTACATGAATGTCCAGAAGAATAAATATGCCTACATCATTCGGGATGGTGCCCGCGGGACCATGCTCTACAAAGACGAGAAGAGTATGTATACCAAGATGTACAAGGGTCTTAAGATGATCCCTCTGGATCCCTGATCCTTTCAAGTGTCGTATGATATCGGACGCACGTTTTGTGCGTCCTTTTTTTATTTCAGTTCAAACTTTGATTTCAGAACCTCTTTCAGATGCTGTCTGCATCCTTCGTCCAGATCCAGCAGATAGATGCAGTCCTCTCTCTGTGTATGCTCGAAAATGGCATAATATCCGCCATCCTCTCCTGCCGTATAGTCAAAAACCTTCTTCCGGGCATCCCGTTCGATCTCATTTCTGACACTGTCATTTGAAAGCGGAGCAGCTCTTACGATATCCTCCGCCCGGATCTCACGTACCACCTTTCTCCGCTTCTTCGCTATGATCTTCGATACCTCGATGTCACCGTTCACGATCAGATACTCAAATTCCACCTGGAAGAGCTGTCTGGAATAGACGATCACATAGATTCCCAGCACCAGTGCCGGAAGTGAGCCCAGGGCGATCACGGCCCGGACCACCAGCCCTGCCACCACCAGTCCGGCGGCAGAAAGGATCAGCAGGATTCCGATGCCGAATACGATCCCGGCTTCCTTCCCGGGTTTTCCACGGACCAGACGTTCATTATAACGATCCATTCCTCCGTCCTCCTACTGCTTCTTCTTCATGGGACAGCTGTCACAGGTTCTGCCCCGCTCCTGCTGCTCCGGTGCACCCACAGCTCCGGTGACCACATCCTGATACATATAATTATCCACCGTTTCCAGAAGACAGATCGCCTGACAGGCTATCCCCTGCTCTGAACCGGTGAACCCCAGTCCTTCCTCCGTGGTTGCCTTCAGATTGATCCGGTCCTCGGTGATCTGCATCACATCCGCAAGGCGCCGCCGCATTTCCGGGATATGCGGTGCCATTTTCGGTTTCTGGGCGATAATGGTGGCATCCACATTTCCGATGATGTATCCTTCCCTGTCCAGCAGCTTCACGACCTCCTTCAGAAGCTCCAGGCTGTCAGCACCTTCATACGCCGGATCCGTATCCGGAAAATGCTTCCCGATATCACCCATGGCTGCCGCTCCCAGAAGCGCATCCATGATGGCATGTGTCAGACAGTCTGCATCCGAATGCCCCAGAAGGCCCATCGGATGTTCGATCCGTACTCCCCCCAGGATCAGCGGCCGGTCCTCTACCAGCCGGTGAACATCATATCCCATTCCGATTCGCATATATCATCTACCTCCGATTTGCTCTTCTCCTAATATACTAAAAATCATGCAAAAATGAAACCTCAAATCCAAAAAAAGCACATTTCACTTTACCCATGCCGGGAAAAAGTGTAAAATGGATTGGTACGTAATTATTAGTTTTCCAGTCTTAAGGAGGATACATTATGGCAAGATCATTAGGCGGCGGAGGCAGTTCCGGCGGCGGAGGCGGCGGTCGTTCCTTCGGAGGCTCTTCCTTCGGCGGAGGCAGTCGTTCCTTCGGTGGATTCCATGCCGGCGGAGGCAGCTCCACCCGGCGCGTCAGCTCCGGTGGAAGCTCCGGCAGTATATTCGGCGGTGGAGGACTCCCGCCCAGACCGCCTCGCAGCTACGGGTACGGCTATCGCCGGTCCTATCGGAGGCCATTTTACGGCAGCGGCCCCGTGATCATAAATAACGGCGGAGGTGGCGGATACGTCAACAACGGTTCCGGTTCCGGGTGTGCAAGTGCATTTCTCTGGATCTTCCTGATCGTGGTGGTCGTTGGAATCGTCTTCTCCTTTACAAGGATGAAGTCCTCCGATACAAACAGTTATACTACCAATGATACCGGATACGGATGCACCAGGTATACCGGTGATGTGGATAAATCCCATGGCTATTGGGAGGATCACAGTGCCGGCGAACCCTGGATCGATAATTCCAACAAACGGTATCTGGAAGAGGGCTTCGAAGAGTTTTATGATGAAACCGGTGTATGGCCATTCCTCTATGTTGTTGATTCCTACGGGGAGCGCGGCGACTATGCCACCTATGAGGAACGGGTCTACGCAGAGCTTTTCGCCGACAATCCGGGCAATCTGCTCTTCGTCTTCATCGGAAATGACGAATCATACTATATCGCAGCAGGCATCGGAAACGGAGATGTCATAAACAGCAAAACCATAGAGGTCTTCCAGAATAAGATCAATCGTTACTGGACCGATAACAGCATGAACGGGGACCTGGCCAGGATCTTCGGAAAGGCACTCTCCACTGCAGGAAAGCAGCTGATGAAGGAAGAG
>CADBOW010000075.1 GCA_902796375.1 uncultured Lachnospiraceae bacterium
AAAAACTGACAGCCAGAGATAAGACAATTATCCGACGAAATATGGACGGGGAACTGTCGGAGTATAGCGACGTTTTGAATTATATGCTTGAGGTTGGAACAAAGGCGCCGGAGTTTACACTGCCGGATCAGAACGGGGAGATGCACGCATTAAAGGATTATAGGGGAAGCAAGGTGGTTCTATACTTCTATCCGAAGGACAACACAGCCGGATGTACGAAGCAGGCTTGTGGTTTTGCAGATCGATATCCGCAGATCCGGGAAGCAGGCGCTGTGGTGCTTGGGGTGAGCAAGGATTCCGTGGCATCACACAAAAGATTTGAGGAGAAGTATGGACTTCCCTTCACATTGCTTTCGGACACAGAGCTTTCCGTGATCAAGGCATATGACGTATGGAAGGAAAAGAAGAATTACGGAAAGGTGTCCATGGGCGTAGTGCGAACGACATACCTGATCGATGAGAACGGAATCATCCTGCAGGCGATGGATAAGGTGAAGGCTGCCGATAATCCGCAGGAAATGTTGGAGATGCTGGGGTGAGCCGGAAAACAGGAAACACTTAAAGGGTATGTATACATAGAAAGGAATAGACAAAGTGGATAATGCTGAAGTTATTGAAAAAATGAAGAAGGGAAACGATCTCTATCTGAATAGCCTCCGCAACGAAGGGAATGTGTCTCCGGAAATCCGTCAGAAGACGGCGGAGGAGGGGCAGCATCCCTACGCCATCGTGATCGCCTGCTCGGATTCCCGTGTGATACCCGAGGCCATTTTCTCTGCCGGGATCGGAGAACTCTTTGTAATCCGTGTGGCCGGAAATGTGCTGGATAACCACCAGCTGGGCAGCATCGAGTATGCGGCGTCTCACCTGGATGCGAATGTGATCGTTATGCTGGGGCATACGGGATGCGGTGCTGTTTCTGCGACGATCAAGGGATCCACAGAAGGGTATATCCGCTATATCACGGATGATATCCGGGAGGCCATCGGTGGGGAGAAGGATGATTATAGAGCTACGGTGCTGAATGTGAAACACGGCGTGAGTGTGATCCGCCGGGCCTTCAGCGAACATCCGGAGATACGGTCGGATGAGCTGGATATCGTAGGAGCTGTATACAATGTGGACACCGGGAAGGTGGACTGGATGTAACCGGTATTGGCGAGACGAGCAGGGAGAAGAGAAGCAAGAGGATTTGTAATGACTTACTACCGTCAGTTGGAATACTCACTGACGGTATTTTGCTGTTGACAAAACTACCGAACGGTAGTAATATCACAAACGAGAGGTTGGATGGCGTGGGAATGACATCCAAATTCCAATACAAATAAAGGAAAGCCCTGATCGTGGAAGGAGACTTACTATGAAAAACAGAAAGGAAGAAATTGTATATGCGACGCTGGATCTGGCGGCGGAGAACGGTCTGGGATCGGTTTCCATGCAGCAGATCGCCAATAAGGTGGGGATCACGAAGGCCTCTCTCTACAATCATTTTTCCTCCAAGGAGGAAATCGTGACAGCCATGTATGAAATCCTGCGAAGTGCATCCAGGCGGAAAAACCTTGTGGCTCCGCTGGATTATGACCGACTGACTCCGGATATTCCGCTTTCAGTGATCCTGACCGGCGCGATCGATACCTATCGGAAGATGGTGAATGATCCGGAAATGTTTCGCTTCTATAAGGTGATAATGTCGGAGCGCGCGATCAATCCGGCAGCGGCGGAGATCATGGTAAAGGAGACGGAAACCATGATCCATGCCACGAAGACTCTGTTTTATGCGCTGCAGGTCAAGGGTATCGCATTCTTTGAAAATGTGGATACGGCTGCATTTTCCTTTGCAATGACGGTACATTCCATCATTGATTATGAATGTGACCGGAAGCAGATGGGGATGGAATCGGATCAGGAGCTGATGGAGGATTATATCCGTGAGTTCTGCAGACTGTATGCTGCAAAGAAGTGACAGGAAGAAACGGGAACCGACAGGAAAGCACACAGGCACAAATGTGTCTGCGATATCAGAACCGATCATAAGGAAGGAGAACAAAGATGGAAGCTGTAATGGATTCAAAGTATGCCGGATTGATCCGGAGAATTGGTACCTGGACGATGATCCTGGGAATTCTGAACCTCGTATTCTATATTTTACATGATGTGATCGGAGCCATGAATTACTCCGGTTACAAGTGGATGGAGCAGGCGGTGAGTGACCTTACGGCAGAGGATTCACCCGTTCGTGAGACCGCAAAGATCTTTACCGGTCTTCATGGAAAATGCTCCATTATCACATGCGTGCTTCTCTGTGTGATGCTGAAATATATCAGGAAGCCTCTCCGTGTCGGCATATACCTTTTTACGGGTATGCATGCGGTCTCCAATGTAGGATATGATCTGTTCCCGCTTTCGGGGAAGGGCTATGACGGAACCTTTCAGTCTTTCATGCATGTGTATGTGATCACGGCGGCAGTTGTGATTCTTTCCATTGCATCCCTGGTCGTCATCGCGGTAGGAAGCTTCAGAGATGGGAGAAAGAAGCTGGGGATTCTGGCGCTGGTTGCCCTGGGATGTATGTTTTTCGGAGCAGTGGGTTCCGGGGCGCTTCCCAAGGCGGTCTTCGGGATTGTAGAGCGGTTCAGCACATACAGTGCGGTAGCCTTTACCGCGGTATTGGGTGTATACTGGAAGATGTGCTTTGATGGGGAAAAGAAAAAATCATAAAAAAAATGAACCAAATGAATTCCCGTGAAAATATATAAGTGAACGACCGCTTTTGTGCACGAATGGTATCGGTTGGGAAAAACGTGAAGAGATACTGCGAGGAGAATATGAGTCGGATCGAACAGTACATAAATGAATATGGGACAAAGATCTATTCCTTCTGTGTCTATATCACGGGTGACCGGGATGCTGCGGATGATCTGTATCAGCAGACATTTCTGGTGGCGATAGAAAAAGACGAGATCGATGAGGATCGAAACCCCAAGTCCTATCTGCTGTCCATTGCCATGAATCTGTGGAACAATCAGAAACGTAAATATCTATGGCGCAGGAAGAAGGCAGATGTGATCTACTTCGACGACGGTGATGCGGAACAGCTGAAGGACAGTTCACCGTCGGTGGAAGAGGATGTGGAACGCCGGGAGGAGATCGAAAGGATCAGACAAACCGTACAGACGCTGCCGGATAAGCTGCGGATCGTGATACTCATGCATTATATGGAAGAACTCTCCATGGAGGAGATCGCCGGTATCCTGGGGATACCGGAAGGTACAGTGAAGAGCAGGATCCACAAAGCCAGGAAGGTTTTGAAAGAGAGGTTGATGTAATGCTTCATATGGATGATGTAAACGGGAATGAAAAAAAGATAGATACTGCATACATGAAGAATGAGGACCGGGAACTGGACCGGATGCTGTCGGAGGCGCTGAAGCCGAAGCTGAAGCCTTCAGCCGGGCTGAATGAAGGAATCCTTTCCGGAGAAGCTGCGACGGATCCGGAACGCCAGAAGCGGGGCATCCGAAAATGGTATCTGCTGCCGAAGACTGCTGTTGCAGCGGCTGCCATCGTGCTGATCGGATCTGCCGGCGTCTATGCGGCAACACAACTGCTGAAGGACCCGGTGGTGACGGAGCATACGGTTTCCGTGGGAAATACGGAATACGTAAATGATGATGCGATCATGGCTACGGAGACTCCGGCAACGGTGGAAACCATTTCCACGGAGAAGGGAAATGCATCCACGAAGTGGCAGACAAAGAAGGTGGAGAAGGTGAACGGATATACCAACACCTGGCTTACCTATGCTGATTATGCGGAGGCGGCAGAGGATGCAGGACTGCCCCGCTGGCTTGGTGAGAACTACAAGGCAGAAAGCCCGGTGACCTTCGTTGAGACGAAAGGAAAGGGTTATCACAGCCGGGAACTCCATGCGGAGTTTCGGATCCACGAGGGCACGGCCCTTCTGATTACATCCCTTGCAGATGAAGGGGTGGCCGAGGATGCGGCTTACAGTATCCAGATGGGACATCCTACAAACGAGAGGACCTATACCACAAAAGCCGGGATTCAGTTCCGACTGGTGGATGATATGGTTGGAGAAGGTCAGCCCATCACCACTTATGTTATGATCGCCTATGACCGGTACACAGGATACCTTGCCTTTACGGGTCTGTCCGAAAAGGAGATCCACCAGGTGCTGGAGGATGTGGCGTTCTAAGTGGAATATCCCTGGATCAGGAAAGTGGGTCTTAAATGATCGGACCTACCCGCTTACACTGATAACACATAGCAAAAAGTCTCAGCGTATTATATATGTGACGGACAGGGACTGCGTGGTTCCCCCGGACAGGATCAGACCGGATTCTGTCCGGGGGATTTCTGTATCTGAAACTGTCAAACTGAAATCTCAAAGATTTTTTTCGAAAAAACTTCTTGACATCAGAACATATTTTGTTATATATTGAATACAGATTCAATGAACATGAAATCAATGAAAGATATTTCCAGAAAGAAACGGAGGATATAAAAATGAAACAGGGGATCAACGGTAAGGAGAAGGTTGTAGTGATCGGTGGCGGGATCGCCGGACTGTCGGCAGGAATCTATGCACTTCTGGCAGGGTTCGAGGTTGAGATCTATGAGAAGAACAGCATTCCGGGCGGGGAATGCATTGGCTGGAACCGGAAGGGTTATCATATCGATAACTGCATTCACTGGCTGACCGGTACACGGAAGGATACGGAAATGTATGATGTCTGGAAGACCACCGGCGCCTTGTCCGATGATACAGAATATGCAAAGGTAGATGCATTTTATACTTCCACATACAAGGGCCGGAGCGTGACGCTGTGGAATGACCTGAAGCGTACAGAGAAGGAGCTGATCGAAGCTGCACCGGAGGATGAAGAGGAGATCCGTAAATTCATCCAATATGTGGAATACTCCAAGCAGTGCCTCTTCCCGGCAAATAAGCCCATGGAGATGTGGGGGATCCGGGATTACATTTCCATGGGGAAGAACATGGCGGATTTTCCGAAGGTCATGAAGGAATTCGGAAAGATCAGTCTGGAGGATTACAGCAAACGCTTCAGATCACCGCTGCTGCAGAGGATGATATGTGATTACCTGCCCAAGTCCTACTGTGCATATTCCTTCCTGGTATCCTACGCCACCATGGCAGACGGGAACGGAAATATCCCTATGGGCGCATCCCTTCAGATGTCGCTTCGTATGGAAAAAAGATTTAAGGAACTTGGCGGAAAAATCTGTTACAATATGGGTGCGGAGAAAATCCTGGTGGAGAAGAAAATGGCCCGGGGCGTGAAGCTGGAAGACGGCTCCTTTGCCGAAGCGGATTATGTGATCCCCACTGTAGATACGCATCTTCTGTTTGGGAAGCTGCTCTCCGCAGATTATATGCCGAAGAAGCTGAAGGCAGCCTACGATGCACCGAAGGACTATCCCGTCACCAGCGGATTCCAGGTGGCATTTGCGGTAAGCGAGAAATTCAGCCGGGGTGAGACGGTATTTATCGATATGGAGCCCCTTCGTGTGGGAGCGAAGACCTTTGACCGGATGTATGTAAAGTCTTACGGGTACGATCCCATTTTCGTGAAGGACGGGAAGCAGGTGATCCAGACCTGCATCACCCAGACCGATGAGGATTATGCATTCTGGAAGAGCCTTTCCCGGGAGGAATACAACCGGATGAAGGAAGCGCTGGTGAAGGAAGTGCAGAAGCGTATCGAAGCAGCATTTCCGGAGCTGGAAGGTGATATGCTGTTCCTGGACGCATGGACACCTCTCACCTATGAACGTTATTGCAACGCATACCACGGCAGCTACATGAGCTTTATCACCACTCCTGCCGGGAAGCAGATCCGGATGAAGGGGAGACTGAAGGGAATCCGGAATCTGTATGTGGCAGGCCAGTGGACCAATTCACCGGGAGGACTTCCGGTTGCGGCAGCCAGCGGAAAATTTGCGGTACAGAGGATCCGGAAGAACCGTGGACAGAGCATCGAGATCACGGATGAACATGTGGTGCTGGCATAGAGAATATGGCCATCTCACTCATCCCATGCGGGATGCCGTGTGTGTCAGGGATGGATACCGATGAGTGCGGGATGCCATGTGTCAGGGCTGGATACCGGTGAATGCAGGCTGCCGTGTGTGTCAGGGATGGATACCGATGAGTGCGGGATGGAAGCCAGCATGTGCAACTGTGTATGCCGGAATATGAATGAGGACGGGAGCATGACGAGAAAAGAACAGAAGGAAGAAAGAAGAAAAGCGATACTTATGACGGCGCTGACCCTGTTCGTGGAGCGTGGATACCATGATACGAAGATTACGGATATTGCCAAGGCGGTTCCCATGAGTACCGGACTTATGTTTCATTATTTCGAGTCCAAGGAAGAGCTTCTGCTGGAGCTTGTGAAAATGGGAGCGGAAAGCACGAAGGCCCTGAATACCGGGGCGACGGATACGATACCGCCGGATCTTTTCCTGACGGGATTTCTGAAACAGCTGTTTTCCTATGCTGAGGAACAGCCATGGGTGTTCAATATGTTTGTTCTGATGAGTCAGGCCAGAAGAAACGGGATGCCGGAGGATGCAAGGCGGGTTGCTCTGTCTGTGGAGTCCATAGATGCTACGGCCCGTATGATCGAGGCCGGCCAGAAGAAGGGAATCTTCCGGGAGGGAGATCCGAAGCTTCTGTCCAGGTGCTTCTGGGCCTCGGTTCAGGGCGTCATGGAGGAAATGTCCATGGATAAGGAAATGAAGGCACCTCAGCCGGAATGGATCCTGGCGATCCTGAAATAAGGCCGGAGGAAGAGTGGATGAAGGTTAAGGTCGAACGGATCACGGAGGGAGAGGAAAGCGTACTGATACGCTGCCGGGAACTGACTCCGTCGATCCACAGGGTCATAGGGATCCTTCAAAATGATGGAAACAGACTGTGGGGACGTGTGGAAGAGGAAAATGTCTGCATAGATCGGGATGAGATCCTCTATCTGGAATCCGTGGATGAAAAGGTGTTTGCATGCACGGAACGGCAGGTTCTAAGGATCGAAGGGACATTGACTTCCTTTATGGATGAGACGGGAAGCGACAGCTTCTTCCGCTGCAGCAAGGCCATGGTGATCAACGTGAACCGCGTGGTGTCACTGAAGAGTATGTCCTCAAACCGGATCGATGCCACCATGGAGAATGGAGAGCACATCATCATTTCCAGAAGATATGCATCGGAATTCAGAAGGCTGTTGAAGGGAGGTGACCGGTAAATGAAAGATGACCACAGACTTACAATATGGGAACGTTATCTGACCAGGGAGATCGCCATCGAGTTCAAAGCGTGTCTCTACTTTTTCGCGGTGCTTTTCTACTACTGCATTTACCGGATGATCCAGGGAGTGTTTGATGCCAGGATTCTGCATATGGCGGAAATGATCCTCACCTGCTACATCATCGGATACATTCAGGTATTTGCCTTCGCAAACTTCGATGAGGCAGACCGGCTGAAGGGAAGAGAATGGGCCGGGATCCTGGTCTGCACCGGGATTTACAGTGCGGTCGGTTATTTCTGCGGATGGTTCGAGAAGAATCTGACGGCGACACTGATCTTCGCAGCCTACCTTCTGCTGACCTATATCTGCGTTTATTTTATCTATAAATCCAAGAGGGCCATAGATGACAAGAAGCTGAATGAAGATCTGAGGATCTTTCAGACGAAGCATAAAGTGAATGATACCGGAGAATAAGTGCAGCTTACGGGGACAGGGATTGTCCCCGTATATTTTTTTTGTTATGAATGATGTAAAGACACGGAAAAATGAATCGGATCGCCGGTGGGGAACCGGCCGACGGTAAGGAGGAATGAAATGGAAAATGCGATCGAGATCCGGAATCTCACAAAGAATTATGGAAAACAAAGGGGAGTGATCAATGTGTCCCTGGATGTAAAGGAAGGTGATATCTTCGGATTCCTGGGTCCCAACGGGGCGGGGAAATCCACTACCATCCGGTCCATGCTTGGATTTCTCCGGTTCAATGAAGGTGAGATCCGGCTCCTGGGAATGGACAGTGTCCGTGATCATGTGAAGATCCTGGCAAATGTAGGATATATGCCCTCCGAGGCCTGGTTCTATCCTTCCATGCGGGTGGCGGATGTGATCAGATATGCGGCGGATGTCCGGGGGAGGGACTGCTCGGAAGAAGCGGAAAAGCTTTGTTCCCGGCTGAAGGTGGATACGGGAAAGCGGATCCGGGAGCTGTCTCTGGGAAACCGGAAGAAGGTGAGTATCGTGTGTGCCATGCAGCATCGGCCGAAGCTGTTTATTTTCGATGAACCCACCAGCGGGCTGGATCCTCTGATGCAGAAGAATTTCTTCCAGCTGGTAAATGAGTATGTGGAGCAGGGGACCACCTGCCTGCTATCCACCCATGTTTTGACAGAGGTGAACAAATACTGCCGAAACGCGGCCATCATGCGGGAAGGCAGACTGACCATGCTGGATTCACCGAAGATAGACGATGATACATTTTTGAGCTTTTATGAGGATGAGGAGGCAGAATGAAAACGATATTTTTCAGAGAAGTAAAGATCAATACAAAGCAGTTCCTGATCTGGAGCCTTGTGGTGGGAGGCCTGGGGCTGGCCTGCCTCCTGATGTATCAGAGCATGCAGGGGGATGTGCAGAAGATGGCGGATATGTTTTCCCAGATGGGCGCCTTCTCGGATGCATTTGGAATGAGTACCCTGAGCATCGCCACCGTCAAAGGCTTTTTTGCCACAGAGGTGGGTACCGTACACGGGCTGGGGGGAGGCATGTTCGCGGCAATCCTCGCCATCGGAATCCTGTCAAAGGAGGAAGAAGGGCATACGGGAGAATTTCTGTATGCGCTTCCGGTTTCAAGGAAAAGGGTGGTTGCTTCCAAGGGAATCTGTGTTCTTGTACTCCTTGTGGCATTTACTCTGATCACAGGCCTTCTGTACGCTCTGGGGTTTGTACTGCTGGGGGAAGAACTGCCTCTGGGAGAATTCATGACCTTCCTGCTGTGTCAGCTGCTGATGGATGTGGAGATTGCAAGCATATGCTTTGCGGTTTCGGCATTTTCCGGGAAGAACCGGATGGGTCTGGGAATCGGACTCACCCTGATATTCTACCTGTATGACATCATCGGACGTGTGGTGCCGGCACTGAAGGACTATCTTTTCGTGGGTCCTTACTCCTATGCAAACGCCTCCGAGATCCTGGCGGGGAAAGCCACCCCCGGAGCCGGCCTGATCCTTGCAGCCGTGATTGCGGTGGGATGTGGGGCCTGGGCTCTGATCCGGTACGACCGCCGCGACCTGGCAAGCTGATCCCCGGATAGTATTGTAGAGCTTAGACTTTGATTTTCATAAGAAAGAAAGCATAAATCCTTGGATGACCATTCGACGAGGCGCTATACAGGGATGGCCACGATGCCTTTCGAGGAAATTTTATGTGATGGGAATCGTGCCAACGATTACTTGACAGTGACCCGTAGGAAGAATAAGGTTGCCCTGGAATGATTCCCGGTGGTAAAATAAGTCTGATTGACGAGGGGGGATCATGGGAGGATCGAAGTATGAATACTACGGGATTATCAGTCGAAGAATTCTATGAGGCAGCACGCGGGAAAGGATGGGTTGTCAAAGGAGATAAGGATTTCCTGTATACCGTTTTTGAAGCGGCGAAGAAAAACACCGTTCTGGATGAGTTGATCGGAACCATCGGTTCCACAGTAATATGGAATGCAGAGAAACGTGAAGCATTCATACGTTACACCAGGTATCGGATTCAGGATGCGGTTCTGACGGATCTGACCATGTACGAGGATTTCCTCAGCCTGCTTTCGAGTTCCCTCCGACTGGCGACCAAAGTGGATCAGAGCGTTTTGAACGGTGCATACGCAGCCAGGTTCGGACATGAACCGGAAGAGGATGTGGATGAGACTGCAGGCTCATCCGAAGCAGCCTTCGCCCCGTCAGGTCGGAAGGATACCGTTCAGATGCAGAAAATGAACGGAGGGATTCCCGATCCCGCTGGCCTGTTCCGTCAGCAGACCAATCAATATGCGGAAATGCTTCGGAAAGTGGAATTTAAACTGATCCATCTGGGCTCTTCGGAATTTGGGAACATGAAGGACAGCATCAATGACCTCAAGCTCTTTGCGGACAGGAATCTGGCACTCCCCGGGATAAAGACGGAACAGCTGGCGGAGTTCATGGATCTGCATGCCCGGGCAGCGGAGACGGTGGTAGCCTATCTGGATCATAAGGTATATGAATTTGAGAAGGATCCGGGAAGAAAAGTCAATCCCAGACGCCAGAAATATGAACAGCCGCGGATCGTGGCAGCCACGGATCTTCTGAAGGAAATGCGTTCCTTCCAGATCTACGGAGAAGGCGTTCTGGTAAAGGCGGAACGGGATATCAGGGGAAAAGTGCTGCTGGACCGGCTTCAGGCAGAAGAAGAACTCCGGAACGGAGAAGATGTTCCCTACGGAGTATACATGCGCTCGGTGGTTCGCAGCATCGAATGTCTCTCAGACCTGAACGGATCCAACTGGTCCTTCTATGCGGCGGAAACAAATCTGGGTATGGATTCCAGACTACGAAGATATATGACCAGGGCAGAACGGCTGGCCAGAACGCTTCCGTTGGAGAAGGAGGGAAGGTTTGCCTTTCGGGATGAGGTGGATCAGATCCTTCGGGATCGGGATCATCATAACAGACATGTGCTGAAGGCAGTCAATGATCTGTATAAAAACCAGGACAGAAAGAAGATCACAAATGAGGAGCTGAAGCAGATCCTGCTGGAGAAGAAGTACGGACCGGAATATCCTTATGTTGATATGAACGCCGACGGGCACTATAATGTGGAGGCGAGACTGGAGGGGATCTACGCGGAGATCCTGAATTACAGGATCAATCTTATTTCCTGAAATAAATGCTGTGAAAAAGTGTGTCAATGGAGATGGTCTTCATTGGCACATTTTGAGGAGAACTGATTTTTGAACGATAGAATTCAAAAAGAGCATACTGCAAAACACCTGGTTGTTTTATATATTCTTCTGGGGATCTTTCTTGGGATATCGCTCTGGGCTATGCTTTTCCCTGAACGGGCGGATTATGACCATATGGTAAGATCCTCTTCTCTGCGTCTGGAAACAAGAACGCTGGAGAATGTCAGTATCGCCACCTACATGGATCAGAACTGGAAGGCAACCTACGCGGACAATCTGATGTATTCATCCGTTCGGAGGACCAGGGATGGAAATACGGTGCTGGAAGAGTATCTGGATGTGGAAGGGAATCCCGCCAGACAGTCCTATGGATACTATGCGATCCGGAAAGAGTACAACGATCTTCAGCAGAATGTGAAATCCACCTATCTGGATGCGGAAGGTCAGCCCATGATGACGACGGCAGGCTATTCCACACTGGTCCGTACATATAATGCGGATGGCAGGCTGGAGAAGGAGGTCAGCTACGGCGTGGACGGCCAGCCGGCTGAGACGCAGTACAATGCATACGGGCATCGTCATATCTATGACGAAGAGGGGAGAAATATAACCACCACCTATCTGGATGCCAATGGGCAGATCATGAAGAACCGTTCCGGATATGCGATCCTGAAAATGATCTACCCGCCGGAGGAGGAAGGGGCACATCTGCCGGAACGACTGTATTTCTATGATGAGCAGGAGCAGCCCATCGCTCTGATCCACGGAGAATACGGTGTACACAGAGGGTATGACGGATTCGGAAGGATCACTGAAGTGACCTATCTGGATCAGCAGGGTGCTCCCATGATGATCCCGGAGGGCTATGCCACGATCCGGCGAACCTTCTATGAGGACGACAGCATCCGGACGGAAATGTATTTTGATACCGCGGGACAGCCTGTGGAGCTTTCCCAGGGGCAGTTCGGG
The DNA here is from genome assembly GCA_902796375.1 of uncultured Lachnospiraceae bacterium. GTDB lineage: Bacteria > Bacillota > Clostridia > Lachnospirales > Lachnospiraceae > Eubacterium_Q. Next base: position 11,965 of record CADBOW010000075.1, read on the forward strand.
ATCCTGCATGAAGGAGATAAGATCACATATCTTGATCAGGACGGAGAGGAGATCTTCCGCTTGAAGGCCTTTATCAGCAACCAGCCCTGGCTGGTCATGGTAGCTGCATTTTCCGTAGTCCTGATCTCATTCTGTTTCGGAAGGGGGATCAACATCGCCCTTCTGATCTGTTATCTTGCGGGGATCGGATATATGACGCTGCTTCGCAGATCCGAAGGCTCCGCCGAACCCAAATGGGAGCTGTTCTGGTCCTACAGGCAGTTTTTCGCTGATTATTCCATCCGTAAGGAGATCGTAGACAATATCTGGCTGTTTCTTCCGCTGGGCGCCATATTGATGCGCCTCAGGCATCTGCTTCATTTTCAGAGGATCCGGATCCCTGTGGTGATTCTTCTTCCGGCGCTGCTGTCCACGGCCATCGAACTGACGCAGTATGTATTTCACCGGGGAACCTTCGAACTGGATGATATTTTCGGAAATACTCTGGGGGGAGCAGTGGGGATCGCATTTGGCTACATAGCAGCCGTAAAAATATGGAAACGGAGGGGCTCTGGCATTGTATGAGTCTATCGGATATGCTATCATGGTCGAAGGAGGGTTTGCTTATGAAAGAGAGGATTTTTAAAGAGAGAAGTCTGCGGTTCTGGATGCTGCCGTTTGCATTGATGCTGGCACTCCTTATATCCTTCCCTGCCCATGCGGAAACGGAGATGAAGGGGAGAGAAAATGCATCCAAATATCAGGTGGCGGACAAAACATTTGCCACAAAATATAAGACTCAGATCGCTGAAATACGGAAGCATCTGACGGATCATGATTCTGAATTCTCCGTGGATTTTACGGTTACGGAGTCTGTGAATGTGGATGATAAATTTGCGTACTCCCTGTACTATTATGCATGTGAGCATACCGGGGATCCGTCCCAGGGGGATTATATCTACATGCAGAATAAAGGGTGCAGCTGGCTTCCCAGCCAGTATGTGGATTCGAACGGAAAGCAGCATTTCGTTCTGAAATTCAGTATGAAGTATTTCACCACGAAGGCCCAGGAAGCAAGTGCGGAGAAGAAGGCAAAGGCCATAATCAAGTATCTGAAGCTGGATAAGATGAGTGATTATGACAAGATCCTGAACATCTACAGTTATCTCTGTGAAAATGTCAAATATGATCAGGCCGGACTGGAAGATGAAAGCACCGATATCGAGCATTCCGCTTATGCGGCTCTGTGTAAGGGGAAGGCTGTCTGTCAGGGCTATGCTGCAGCACTGTATAAGCTTATGCTCATGGCAGGGATCGACTGCAGGATCATAACCGGCAAGGTGAATTATGAAGCTCACGGCTGGAATATAGTCAAGCTGAATGGGAAGTACTATTATGTTGATGCCACCTTTGATGCACTGAGGAGTGAATATCTCTATTTCATGAAGAACCAGGCGGCCTTTGCAGATCATCATCTGGATGATGAGTTTCTGACTGCTGCATTTAAAAAGGCATATCCTATTGCCACAAGTTCCCTGGGGGAAAAAGCCGTACCGCCGACCCGGACGACGAAAGGGTATACCTACCGGCTGTCCCTGGACGGGCTTACGATCTATTCCTACAGCGGAGATGAAAAAGATGTTGTGGTTCCTGCAAAGCTTGCCGGTGTTCCGGTGAAGACCGTTTCGAAGGATACATTTTTCCGAAACGACTCTATCAGGTCCATCACCATCAGTGAAGGGATTGAATTGATTGAGCCTCTGTTCGCTGAAAGCTGCTCCGCTTTGAAGAAGATCAGTATTCCGTCAACTGCAGGCTACGGATACCGTGCCCCCGGTATCGCGATCGGCGGACTGGGTGGACTGACCGCCGTCTGTGACGAACTGGCGTCCATCAAGGTTGCAAAAGGAAATCCCTATCTTTGTACCGTAGATGGCATTCTTTATAATGCTGCAAAAACTTCAATCATCGCCTGTCCGATCAAACTGAATGCGGAGATCGTTCGCATACCGAAGGGTGTGAAATCGATTACGGACGGCTGCTTCGAGAAGAATCCCTATATCAGACAGGTTGTACTTCCGAGTACCATTACCTACATCGGCTATTGGGCATTTGCGGGGGCTACGAACCTGGAGAAGATCAATCTTCCGGCAGGGGTTAATTTTGTCGGACAGTTTGCATTTGAGCGTACGAAGCTGAAGACCTTGACCATTCCGAAGGGATTTGAAGGGGACTTCATGCCGGACGTTTTCTATGCGACAGATGTGAAGGTTACTGTAGAGAAGGGAAATAAGAAATTCAAGATGGTAAATGACTGCCTGATTCAGGACGGAACTTACCTGATATACTATTGCCATGCTGCGGGAAAGAAGACCTGTGTGGTTCCGAAGGGTGTAACTGTGGTGTGCATGTCTGCTTTTGAACATGCAATGAAGCTGCAGAAGGTTGTGCTTCAGGAAGGAGTTATCCGGGTGGCAGAGCGTGCATTTACCGGATGCATCGGCATGAAGGAGATCGTTCTTCCCGATTCACTGGAAACCATTGATGAGGAAGCTTTTGCCGCAGCAGCAGTGGATAAGATCCGAATTCCCAAGAATGTTAAGAGCATCGGGAATAATGCCTTCCACCGGAATACGATGAAAGGGATTACCATCGATCCGAAGAATAAAAATTTCATCACGGTCAACGGACTGACCTACACCAGAGATAAGAAACGTCTGTTATTTGGAAATGCCACGAACATGTGTTGCCTGAAGCTTCCGGACACTTTGGAACAGATCGATACATGTGCAATGGCAGATGTAGACTGCTCGGAGGTCGTGCTGCCGAAGAGTCTGGAGACGGTTAACCCTTCTGGTCTTCACAATTCCAACATCAGGAAGATCTACGTTCCCAAGGGAATCAAGGCAAAATCTCTTGCCACTTTGGGCAGCGAGACCGTGATCTGCTATGAGGGAACCAAGGCACAGTGGAACATAACCAGTGTTGACGGTTTGCGCTATATCAATGTCAAGTACAATGTAAAGGCACCCAAGAGTCATACGCTGAAGCATAAGGCTGTTACGGTTCCTGCGAAGAAGGCGACCTGTACCAAGGGCGGACTGACCAAGGGCAGCAAATGTGCAGCCTGTGGAAAGGTGCTGAAGGAACAGAAGGAGACCAAGGCCCTGGGACATAAGAAGGTGGTGGATCGTGCGGTGAAGGCAACCGGGAAGAAGACCGGACTGACCAAGGGCGTTCATTGCTCCAGATGCGGAAAGGTACTTGTGAAGCAGAAGAAGATACCGAAGCTGAAGGGCTGGACCAAACAGTCAGGAAAGTGGTATTACTACGCCAAGGGAAAGAAGGTCACCGGCTGGAAGACCATCTCCGGAAAAAAATACTATTTCAAAAAGAATGGTGCGGCCCAGACCGGCTGGAAGACATTTTCCGGAAAGAAATACTATTTCAGCAAGAAGGGACTTATGCTGACCGGGCTGAAGACGATCTCCGGAAAGAATTACTATTTTAACAAGAAGGGAGTCATGCAGACCGGCTGGATGAAGATCTCCGGGGAGAAATACTATTTCAAAAAGAATGGTGCTGCGGTGATCGGATGGAAGAAACTCTCCGGGAAATGGTATTATTTTGATGTGGCAGGTCGAGTGCTGACCGGAAGGCAGATGATCAATGGGGTAAGCTATAATTTTGATAAGAATGGCGTTTTAATCGGATCGTAGCAGGTATGACTTCGGTTCGATGAGATCAGGAGATGAGCATGAAGATAGTAACAGTAGTCGGAGCCAGACCGCAGTTTATCAAAGCAGCAGCCGGATCAAGAGCTCTCAGGAAAGAACATCAGGAGATCCTCGTTCATACGGGGCAGCATTTTGATGACAATATGTCTGCCGTATTCTTCCGGGAGATGGGAATTCCCGCTCCGGATTATAACCTGGGGATTTCCGGAGGGACGCATGCGGAGATGACCGCAAATATGCTGATCGCCATAGAAAAGGTGCTTCAGAAGGAACAGCCGGACGCGCTGCTGGTCTATGGGGATACGAATTCCACGCTGGCAGCGGCTCTGGCCGCAGTGAAGCTTCGGATCCCGGTGATCCATGTGGAAGCAGGCAACCGCCTGGGAACACTGGATAATCCGGAGGAGGTGAACCGGATCACCACGGATCATATTGCAAAGCTGGATTTCTGTGCTACAGAGGATGCGCTGGAGAAGCTTCGGCGGGAAGGGCTGGGAGAGAGGTCGTATTGTGTGGGAAATATCATGTATGATTCATTCCTCCATTTTGCGGATCAGCCCTGGGAGCATCCGAACATTCTGGATTTCAGCGGGAAGCCTGTGGAGGTGCCGGAGGAATTCTATTACATGACATGTCATCGGCAGGAGAATACCTACAGTGATGAACCGCTGACGGAGATTCTGCTTGCGGCCGACAGTCTTGATGCACCGACCATCTACGCGGTTCATCCCAGGAATCATGAACGGGCGGATCGGATCTGCCGGGAGAGAGGATTCAAAAATGTGATCCTTACCCAGCCGGTTGGTTATTCCGACTCGGTTCATCTGACCAAAAACGCCAAGAAGATCATTACCGACTCCGGCGGATTGCAGTGTGAAGCCTTCTATGCAGGGGTTCAGTGTGTCTTCGTATTGGATTATGTTGTATGGCCTGAAACCATGGTGGGTAATCGGAATCAGCTGGTAAAGGCAGATCATAAGGATATTCTGGAGAAGCTTTCCGCGACGCAGACCATTGATCCGGAGTACCAGCCTTTCGGAGACGGACATGCGGCCGAGAAAATCTGCCGGATCATTTCCGATTCCGGTATGGCGTAGAGGGCGAAAATTAGACTTGAGAAAAGACGAAGGAGGGGAATTATGAAGAACAAAGTGAGGTTTCACAGGATCATATCCATGCTTCTGATCGCATGTATGGTGATCTCCGGTTTTTTCACACAGACCGGGAATGTGGTTTTTGCGGAGACCAGCGGGGTTGACGGATCCAAGGTATGTGGGGTCTGGACAGGAACATATACCGGTTTCCAGGATGGGAAACAGCTTGAAAGAACACTACGTCTGGATATCGATTATTCCGAAGATAAAGTGATCGAAGGAATGGCGACCGTGGATGGTGGAGAAAGCGGAATCTATTTCTTTGACGGAACACTGGATCCGGACACCGGGGAAATTAAATTTCAGGGCACGGATTGGTTTGAGGATCCGGGAGATATGAGTTTTGTTTCTTTCTCCGGTCAGTTTTCCGATGGGGAAGGGAAAATGGAGGGGATCGTTGATGATGATGACTCCAGAAGCTTTTCACTCACAAAAAAGTCGGATTCGTATAATTCAAAGCGGGTGAAGCTTGAATCAGTCCCCAATGATTGGTTGGGTGAATATGATGGAAGCAGTGACGATACGGTTGTAAGACGGGTGTACGAATTCCATATTCAGAGCATCGACGAGGAGGGAAATATAAAGGGGACAGCTATTTTTTCTCCAAGCGCAAAAGCAGATGCGTCCCTCGGTGCAAACGGAAGCTATTTCTTCTCCGGTACCATCGACGCCCGGAGGGGAAAGATCCACATGCAGGGAACCGATTGGATTGAGTATCCTGCATCAAATGCATACTCGAATTGGACCTTTATCAACCTGGATGGCTATATCGATCTTACATCATCCACCATCGATGGGATCAGTGAGGAAGGCATCTGGAAGATGAAGGTCATAGACTATGATTCCGTGAAGACGCTGTCAGGATTTACCCTGGGACGGGACAATAACTCATTCTGTCACAGTGATTCCGCTTCGAATGCGGCATCAGGATTTAAGGGATCAACTGACTACACCATCAGTGATTCCTATTTTGAAAAGCTGACCAAGAATTCCAGCCAGGGAGAAAAGAACAGGATCAAAAAGGAAATGAAGAGTGCATGGGGAGGCTCATGCTATGGGATCGCGGCGACCATGGGGCTTCTGTATGAAGGGTACATCAGCATTTCCGACCTGACTTCAAGTAAGAAGAGCAAATACTATAATCTGAATTATCCCTGTAATGATAAAAAGCTGTTGAATATGATCAACTATTATCAGCTTTCTCAGTATCTGGAGAATGGTGGCTCGCATTCCGCAGCAGTTTCGGAGACATTTAACAACGGAATCCTTACCGGGCTTGTGAACTGGGTGAACGGATATGACAGCCTGCCCGTATTTTTGCAGAAGCTGGTAAAACACTGTGAGGATAAGCATGTTGCATTATTGGGATTCTCTACCAAGGACTCCGGACATGCGGTACTGATCACGGGCTGTGATTTCAATAAGGATAAGAATCGATATGAGGTGCAGATATACGATGAAAACTGTATTGACAACAAGGGAGATAAGGGTCAGTTCGGTTATATGTATATCAAAAAGGATTACTCGAAGTTTGAATTTACAGATGCAAATGGAGACAAGCTGAATAACAGCACATACCGGTCCATTCATTTCCTGGATTGGAACAGTATGGGGAAGGTGATATCCAATTCTTCTTCCGGTTATTCCAAGCATACCAAGATCGATTTCCCCATGGGACAGAAGCTCAGGATAGAGGATGACAACGGAAACTATCTGCTGTATGACGGTAAGAATCTGTCCGGCAATATCACCATCTACAGTATTTACACCATCGATTATGATAATGGATCACGGATCGTGATCGAGACGGATGGAACCAGAAGACTGACACTTACGGAGCTGGGAAAGAACGTCGATGTCAACGCCACTGTCAAAAACTCATATATGGGACTGGAAGGGTCATCGGTAAAGAATGCAACCATAGACTTTACAGAAGGGGTGAAGCTGGAAGGTAAAAATGTAGATTATACGGTCTATGTTACTACGGGCAAAATCTCTTCTGATGAAAAGGGACTTACCTCGGTTTCCGGAAAATCAAAATCAGAAGTGGAGGTTTCTCCCAGCACAACCGGTGTTTCCGTAGAGACGGACGGAAATCTGAAGCCGGTGAAAACCGAAACATATACCGGCGCAAAGGTGGTATCAAAGAAATTTACCAACGTAGGAAAGAGCTTTACCGTTGACAAAAATGCCAAGGTCAGAACCAGAGTATCCAAGGGAACGGCCAAACTGTCCAAGACGCAGTATGTTTATAACGGTAAGGCAAAGAAGCCGGCGGTAACGGTTAAAGTGAATGGCATCAAGCTGAAGAAGGGAACGGACTACACGGTAACATATAAGAACAACAAGAAGGTTGGAACTGCAACTGTAGTGATTACCGGAAAAGGGAAATACAGAGGAAAGATAACAAAGAAATTCAAGATCGTTCCTGCAGGAACTGCACTGATTAAGGTTACTTCTCAGAAGAAGAAAATGACGGTGAAGTGGAAAAAGCAGACCAAGTCAACCAAGGGATATCAGATCCAGTATTCAACGAGCAAGAGCTTCAGCAGCGCAAAAACCGTAACGATCACAGGCAACAAGAAGACAAAGCTGATCGTTAAGAATCTGAAGTCGAAGAAGAAATACTACGTCAGAGTCAGAACCTACAAGACGGTGAGCGGTAAGAAGTATTACTCGAAATGGTCCAAGATAAAGGCTGTGAAGATCAAATAAGGATCGAAACGGGTAAAGAAACCGGAATGCCGGGATGAATGGCATTTCCATCGGTGGTTGAACGGGAGAGATCAATGATGAAGCTGATCATGAGTATAATCGGACTATGTGTTGTATTATCCGTATCATATATTCTTGTATATTCAAAGAAGAAGGATGCGTCGGTTGATCTCTCCTCAATCACAGATGGGAAGAGCAGCAGTGCTGTCCGGATAAAAGATGCTTCCGGTAAGTTACTGGAATCCATGGAGATTTTTGAGTTCTATGAATCCAAGGCCTATAGGGAGTATAAAGGTAAGACCGGGAATACATCCCATCTCAGTTATTTCTTCTATGATGCGGATGATACCCTGCTGTTTGAACTGGTGGATCTGGGAAATCAGAATCTGATCAGGATAAAAATGAACGGGAAGGAAGGGCTATACCAGTATGAATAGATACCGGTTCAGTTCCCGGTGCGTTCATAGACGAACTGCAGCAGATCCTTCCCCCGGTCTTCCGGGTTCAGGTCTACATCCCGGGCACTGTCCTTCCACTTTGATCCTTCGGGAAGAAGGGAGAAAGCCAGATTGTGCTGATCCCATTCATAGACCAGATCCTCTGGGGTGCGATTTCCTGACCCCTTTGCATCCGGGATCGGATGTTCAGCGGTCAGCGCCTGACAGATCAGGAGCATGTCTGAGTGGTTCATGATCCGGTAGGAATCGTAGAT
>CADBOW010000076.1 GCA_902796375.1 uncultured Lachnospiraceae bacterium
GCCGCCTTCACTCATGCCCCCCAGACGGGTGGAGAATCCGGCGCGGATCCCCTTCAGCATCTGAAATCCGCGCATCGTAACATATGGCACCTCTTCTCCGCAAAGAACAGTCTCCGGATGCTTCCGGATCACTTCTCTCAGTTCTTCCAATGTCCCGGCTTCTATCATTTTCTGTTCCGACATCTGATTCACCACCTGTTCTCATCTGATCTGTTCTGATCAGATCCGTCCCCGTACAGCTGATCCGTTACAGCCTCCGAGTTTTTGTACTGCGCCCCTCCAGTATATATCGTGATATTCCCGTTCATACCTGCGTAGGGATTGGGATTCACCGGCATTCGGTTGGGGCCGTTTCCCGACATTTGATTCGGACCATTCACCGGCATATGATTGGGATTCATCGGCATCCGGTTGGGGCCGTTTCCCGGCATATAATTTGGGCCATTCACCGGCATATGATTCAGATACATCTGCATGGGATTTCCATATTGATACTGCAGATATTGAGGCTGTTGGGTTCCGTAAGGATTCTGATAGGCCTGCCGGAAGGATACCTGATACATAGTGTTCTGATAGGTTCGGTAGATCGGCGTGTCATGCTTTGAGGATTTCACGATCTGAACGACGACGGCGATATCCATGGCCACGATAAATACAAAGAACAGGATCAACAGTCCCTCTTTCCCGCTGAGAGCGCAGAAATCATAGAAGCCGTGCAGAAGCACCGCCACGAGCCATCCTGTCCAGAGATTCCCTCTGCATTTTCCCTTATTTCCAGCCACTTCCCAGAACTTCGCCAGTCCGTAATAATAGCCCATATACACCCCGAAGGATGCATGTCCCGGAATAGCAGTCACGGCCCGGATAAAGCCGGTTTCCATTCCGTTCTGTATCACGTAGACGATATTCTCTACCAGCGCAAAGCCCAGGGATACATATACGGAATATACGATCCCGTCAAATGTATAATTGAAATTCGGGTTCTTCCAGGTACCCAGCCGCAGCATGATGTATTTCCCGGTCTCTTCCACAACTGCGATTCCCAGAAATGCTTCCAGAAAATACATCAGAATACCTGCTCTTCCATAGAAAGCCTCCTGGATCATCGGCAATGTGATCATTTCCATGACAATACTGAAAATGACGGAAAGTGCACCGAATATGGCACATTTCACCAGCAGACCCACCGGTTCCTTCTCGTGCTTATCTCTTGAATTGATAAAAACCATAAGAAGCAGCGGCGGGATGACCGCCACTGCTATCATAATCCATAACAAAGATCCATCCTCCGTGTTCTGTTCAATGGATATTCATTCGTCTAGTAATTCTCGGCATGTACTTCGAAGAAGCTCTGGGGGTGTGCGCAGACCGGGCATACCTCCGGAGCCTTGGTGCCAACAACGATATGGCCGCAGTTCCGGCATTCCCATATTTTGATCTCACCCTTTTCGAAGACCTGACCTTCCTTCACATTTTTCAGAAGGGCACGATACCGTTCCTCATGCTTCTTCTCGATGGCAGCTACGCCGCGGAATTTCTCCGCCAGCTCCGGGAAGCCCTCTTCCTCTGCTGTTTTTGCAAAGCCTTCATACATATCCGTCCACTCATAGTTTTCACCTTCCGCTGCCGCTTCCAGATTCTCCTCGGTGGTACCGATCCCGTTCAGTTCCTTGAACCAGAGCTTTGCATGCTCCTTCTCATTGTCCGCCGTCTTCAGAAAGAGTGCGGCGATCTGCTCATATCCGTCCTTCTTCGCCTTGGACGCAAAGTATGTATACTTGTTGCGGGCCTCAGACTCGCCGGCAAACGCAGTCAGCAGATTCTGTTCCGTTTTTGTCCCCTTATATCGATTTTCACCCATGATGCTACCTCCTTCTCAAAATAACTATATCAAAATGTTGCCATCGAATGCCGAGTTTGTCAATACGGACTTCACCGATATCACTGGATTCCGCAGTATTCGAAATCCTTATCCTCCACCGCCTTTCTGACCGCTGCCTCATCCATCTCTCCGGACACGGTAAGAACCGCGGTTCCCGTATCATGGCTCACCACCGCTTCCTCCACGAAGTCCAGAGCCTCCAGCGCCTTCTTCACGGTTGCCTCACAATGTCCGCACATCATTCCTTTGATCGATACTGTCTTTGTCATAGCTTTCATCCTTTCCTGTTTTTGTTTTTCGTTTCTTAATGCTTCTTCAATCTTCTGATCCGCATCCTCCGCTCTTCCTCTGCGCGGACGGTCTCGATCCTTCCTTCCCGGTTTCATCAGATTCAGCCGCAGGGCATTCATGCAGACCGTAAAGCTGGAAAGACTCATGGCCGCAGCTCCGATCATGGGATTCAGCTTCCATGGAAAGAGACCTGCCGCCAGGGGAATACAGATCGCATTGTAGAAGAAGGCCCAGAAGAGATTCTGCCGGATATTCCTGAGCGTTCCCCGGCTGATCCGTATGGCAGCCGGCACGTCCGACAGTCTGCTGTTCATCAGAACAATATCCGCACTGTCGACAGCCACATCCGTTCCTGCGCCGATGGCGATTCCGATCCCCGCCCTGGTCAGTGCCGGCGCATCATTGATCCCGTCTCCCACCATTGTCACATTTCCACAGGCCTCCAGTGCCCGTACCACTGCTTCCTTTCCATCCGGAAGAACTCCGGCAGCCACATGACGGATCCCCGCCTGGGCTGCCATGGCTCTGGCAGTCCTTTCATTGTCTCCGGTTAACATAACTACGCTGATCCCCAGAGCTTCCAATTCCCCTATGGCATCTGCAGAATCCGGCCGGATCACATCCGCAACCGCTATGATCCCCAGCAGCGCCCCATCCTCCGAGAAATAAAGCGGCGTCCATCCCTTTTCCGCAAGCTCCTCTCCCTGCCGCACCCACGCTTCGGGCATCTCCATCCTGCCCTGCATGAAGGAAAGGCTTCCTCCCGTCAGTTCATGTTCCCCGATTCCGGCAGAAACACCGTTCCCCGGAAATGCACGGAATTCCCGGATCGGTTCCTCATCCCGCCTGCCGCCGGTCATCCGAAAATGTCCCACTACCGCCTTTCCCAGCGGGTGTTCACTCCGTTCCTCCAGCCCTGCAGCCCGGCGAAGCAGGTACTCCTCCGTATAGCCTTCCGCAGGAAGGATCTGCATCACCGCCGGAGAGCCTTCCGTGATGGTTCCGGTCTTGTCCAGAAGGACAATGTCCGTCATTCCCGCACGCTCCAGTGCCTCTCCGGTTTTAAACAGGATCCCGTTTCGAGCTCCCACGCCGTTCCCCACCATGATTGCAACCGGAGTTGCAAGACCCAGTGCACAGGGACAGGAGATCACCAGAACGGAGATTCCCCTGGCCAGGGCAAATGCCGCTGTCTGTCCGGCGATCAGCCATCCGATCACTACGATCAGGGCGATCCCGATCACCGCCGGAACAAAGAATCCGGAAACACGATCTGCGATACGGGCAATGGGTGCCTTGGTCGCCGCCGCATCGGACACCATCCGAATGATCTGACTCAGGGTGGTATCCTGTCCTACACGCTCTGCCCTGCAGATCAGATATCCGGAACAGTTCATGGTGGCCGCGCTGACCGTATCCCCTGCTGCCTTGTCCACCGGCACGGACTCTCCGGTCAATGCCGATTCATCCACAGCACTTTCCCCTTCCACAACAACCCCGTCCACCGGAATGGCTGTCCCGGGTTTCACCGCGATCAGATCTCCCACCTTAACCTCACGGATCGGAACCTCACTCTCCACTCCGTCCCGGACCAGGATGGCCGTTTGGGGAGCCAGCCGCATAAGCTCCTTCAGCGCATTAGTGGTACGTCCTTTGGACATGGACTCCAGAAGCTTTCCTACCGTGATCAGTGCCGGGATCATGGCGGCGGATTCAAAATAAAGCTGATCATGAAAAAGCTCCATGATCTCCGCATCCGATGCTCCATCTGCCATCAGCCGTCCCATCTGCAGCAATACCGCAACACTCCAGCCGAAGGACACGGAGGATCCCAGTGCCACCAGTGTATCCATATTGGGAGCACCATGCAGCAGAGATCGAAAACCGCCTGTGAAAAACTGTCCGTTTATAATCATGACCGCAGCCGCCAGCAGAAGCTCCATCACCGCCAGACCCACCAGGTTCCCTTCGAAGAAGGACGGCAGCGGCCAGTTCCACATGGAATGCCCCATGGTTATATACATCAGTATCAGCAGAAATACCAGGGATGCCATCAGGCGTTTCTTGCGTTTCGGGGTCTCCGTATCCCGGAGCAGCGTTTCATCATAAAGAGACGGGTCATAGTTTATCGAATCCTCCGGGACTGCATTGACTGCTGATCCCTTCGGCGAAGCACCGTACCCTGCTTTCCGCACCGCACGGATGATCTCATCCTCTCCCGCAGTACCCTCCACTCCCATGGAATTTGTAAGCAGACTCACCGAACAGGCGGTCACACCCGGCACTCCGGATACCGCCTTCTCCACGCGGCTCTGACAGGCCGCACAGCTCATACCTGTTACTGTATACTGCTTCATGATCAAACTCCCCGCTATAACTTCATCCGCTTATACTTCTACCGCTTATTCATCTTCCGCGTATAGTTCTATCGCTTATACTTCTTTCACCTATGCTTCTTCC
>CADBOW010000077.1 GCA_902796375.1 uncultured Lachnospiraceae bacterium
ACGCCGGTGGCGTGCGTTAAGCGCCGGATCGACCAAGCCGGCAGGCGCGACCGCGAAGCGAACGGAGAGGCCGGCATGGATCATTTGCACGAACAAGAGGAGTTCTCTCCTCAATCAGCAAAGAAGGAAGGAATCATTATGTACAGAGACAAAACCATCGATCAAATGAATGAGCAGGATGTGGGAAAGAACGTTCGCCTGGCAGGCTGGGTGGAGAATATCCGGGATCACGGAGGCGTGTCCTTTATCGACCTTCGGGATATGTACGGTGTGATGCAGGTGGTCCTGCGTGACACAACACTGCTGGAGGGCATTACCCGGGAACAGGCTGTTTCCATCGAAGGTCTGGTGGAACACCGGGACGAGGATACCTACAATCCCAAGATCCCCACAGGAACCATTGAGGTGGAGGCGCATTCCATCGATATTCTGGGCAAGGTCTATACACAGCTCCCCTTTGAGATCGTAACCTCCAAGGAGGTCCGTGAGGATATCCGCCTGAAGTATCGATATCTGGATCTTCGGAATGAGAAGGTGAAGGATAATATCCTGTTCCGGTCCAAAGTGATCAGCTTCCTTCGCAGAAAAATGGAGGAAATGGGTTTCGTAGAGATCCAGACACCGATCCTCTGTGCTTCCTCTCCGGAGGGCGCAAGGGACTATATCGTTCCGTCCCGCCGGTATAAGGGAAAGTTCTATGCACTTCCCCAGGCGCCGCAGCAGTATAAGCAGCTGCTGATGGTATCAGGATTTGACAAGTATTTCCAGATCGCTCCCTGCTTCCGTGATGAGGATGCGAGAGCGGACCGTTCTCCCGGCGAGTTTTATCAGCTGGACTTCGAGATGAGCTTTGCCACACAGGAGGATGTGTTCAAGGTAGGCGAGGAGGTGCTTTCCGCAACCTTTAAGGAGTTCGCGCCAGCGGGCTACGAGGTGACCGAGGCTCCCTATCCCATCATCAGCTACAAACAGGCTATGCTGGAGTTCGGTACCGATAAGCCGGATCTCCGCAATCCTCTGCGTATCATAGATCTTACGGATTTCTTCCAGAAATGTACCTTCAAGCCCTTCCATGGCAAGACGGTCCGTGCCATCAACGTGCCGAAGAAGCTGTCCAAGGGTCAGCATGAGAAAATGCTGAAGTTTGCCCAGGGCATCGGCATGGGAGGCCTCGGATATCTGGAGGTTCTGGAGGACGGATCCTACAAGGGTCCCATTGACAAGTTCATCCCCGATGAGCTGAAGGATGTTCTTAAGACCGATGCAAAGCTGAACATCGGTGATACCATTTTCTTCATCGCAGATAAGGAGCAGCGGGCAAATCTTTTTGCGGGCCAGATCCGGAATGAGCTGGGTACAAGGTTGGATCTGAATGAGAAAAATGCATACCGGTTCTGCTATATCAATGATTTCCCCATGTATGAATTTGATGAGGAGACCAAGAAGCCGGCATTTACCCATAATCCCTTCTCCATGCCCCAGGGCGGACTTCAGGCTCTGAAGGAGAAGGATCCGCTGGATATCCTGGCATATCAGTATGATATCGTATGTAACGGTGTGGAGCTTTCCTCCGGAGCAGTCCGGAACCATGATATGGAGATTATGGAGAAGGCTTTCGAGATCGCAGGTTATTCAAAGGAAGTACTGGAACAGAAATTCGGTGCACTTTACAGTGCATTCAAGTTCGGAGCACCTCCGCATGCCGGAATGGCTCCGGGAGTTGACCGGATGATCATGCTGCTTCGGAATGAGGAGAATATCCGTGAAGTCATCGCATTCCCCATGAGCGGAACCGGACAGGATCTGATGTGCGGAGCTCCGGGTGAAGTGACGGAAATGCAGCTGAGAGAGACACATATCAAGGTAAGAGACTGATAATCATCCGGTGGTGAAGCGTGAGAGTGAAGCCGGTCCTGTGGGATCGGATCCGCCGGCCTGATACATGAATAAGGAGATTAACATGCAGATTACGGATGAAACAATCGAATATGTCGGTATTCTGGCGAAGCTTGAGCTTTCTCCTGAGGAGAAGGAACGGGCAAGGAAAGATATGTCTGAGATGCTGGATTATGTAGGAAAGCTGAATGAGCTGGATGTGTCCGGAGTGGAGCCCATGAGCCATACATTTCCCGTGTCCAATGTGATGCGGGAGGATACGGTTACCAACGGGGATGATCGGGAGATGATCCTCAGCAATGCACCTGAGAAGACGGAAGAGGCATTTATCGTACCGAATACATTCTAAGAAGGATTCAGGTTGACATAAGACCAGCGGACCGGTCGGGAAGTCACCGGATCCGATGAAAGGAAGAAGAAGATGGAAAGAGAAGAAATCATTCGCCTGTCTGCGGTAGAGCTGGGAAAGCGGATCGCGGCAGGTGAGGTGACCAGCGTGGAGGCTACCAGGGCTTATCTGGATCAGATCGGCCTGAGAGATAAGGAGATCCATGCATATATTACAGTAGATACGGAAGGAGCTCTTCGTCAGGCAGAGGAATGCGATGCGAAGATCAAAGCAGGGGAACTGAAGGGACCCCTCGCCGGCGTACCGGTTGCGATCAAGGATAATATGTGTATTTCCGGCCAGCTTACCACCTGCGCTTCCAAAATTCTCGGTAATTTTGTGCCCACTTATACGGCAACGGCGGTTCAGGCCATGAAGGATGCGGGGGTGGTCGTGCTGGGCAAGACCAATATGGATGAGTTTGCCATGGGAAGTACGACAGAAACCTCATATTTCGGGGCAACGAAGAATCCCCGGGATATCACCAGAGTTCCCGGAGGTTCCTCCGGAGGCTCCGCGGCTGCGGTTGCTGCTGAGGAATGTGCGGCAGCCCTGGGAAGTGATACCGGTGGTTCGATCCGTCAGCCCGCCGGCTTCTGCGGGGTGGTTGGTATTAAACCCACCTACGGCCGTGTGTCCCGTTACGGACTCATCGCCTACGGTTCCTCGCTGGATCAGATCGGACCTCTGACAAAGACCGTGGAAGACTCTGCTGCAATCCTGGAGATCATTTCCACTCATGATGCCAAGGATTCCACATCTGCAACATTTGCGGAGGGGGATGAACTGAAGAAGACCGATTTTACTTCTGCCCTGGTGAATGATGTAAAGGGGATGAAGATCGGTGTTCCGAGAGACTACTTCCTGGAGGGGATCGATCCGGAGGTGAAGAGTGCGGTTCTGGCAGCGGCAGAGAAGTATCGGGAGCTTGGCGCCCAGGTGGAGGAGTTCGATCTCGGTATGGTGGAATATGCCATTCCTGCTTACTACATCATAGCCTGCGCTGAGGCATCCTCCAATCTGGAGCGTTTCGACGGGGTAAAATACGGATATCGTACGGAAGAGTATACGGATCTGCATAATATGTATAAGAAGACACGTTCCGAGGGATTCGGACAGGAGGTAAAACGGCGTATCATGCTGGGAAGCTTCGTTCTGTCCTCCGGTTACTATGATGCTTACTATGTTAAGGCGCTTCGGGTGAAGGCACTGATCAAACAGGCATTTGACAGGGCGTTTGAGAAGTATGACGTGATCCTGGGACCCGTGGCACCCACTACGGCACTTCCCATGGGTGAGTCATTGTCGGATCCCATCAAGATGTACCTGGGAGATATCTATACCGTATCCGTGAATCTTGCCGGTCTGCCGGGAATCTGTCTTCCCTGCGGCAGAGATCAGAAGGGCCTGCCCGTGGGACTTCAGCTTTTGGGACAGACCTTTGAGGAGAAGAAGATCATCCGTGCGGCGTACACCTATGAGCAGAATGCTCAGTAAGACGATGACAGGCCTGTCATCCCGAGGCGAAGCCGAAGGACCTTTATGGAGGAACCAGAATGAGTAAAGAATACGAAGTCGTCATCGGACTTGAGGTCCATGTCGAGTTGAATACAAAGACCAAGATCTTCTGCGGCTGTTCCACAGCCTTCGGAGGAGCACCGAATACCCATGTGTGTCCGGTCTGCTCCGGTATGCCCGGATCACTTCCGGTAC
>CADBOW010000078.1 GCA_902796375.1 uncultured Lachnospiraceae bacterium
CAGCGTTGCATAAAGCGTTTCCGGTTCCACCGGCTTGCTTAAGTGTGCATTGAGTCCGGCCTGCATGCTTCGCTGCACATCCTCATCGAATGCATTCGCCGTAAGCGCAATGATGGGGATTTCCTTTGCATCCGGCCTGTCCAGCGTCCGGATCTTCCGCGAGGCTTCAAGGCCGTCCATCACCGGCATGCGCAGGTCCATAAGGATCGCATCATAGTAACCGGCTTCATGACTTTCAAAGCTCTCCACGGCAAGGAGGCCGTTCTCCACATGCTCCACCTCCATATCCCGCATGGAAAGCACCATCACCATGATCTCTGCGTTGATCAGCACATCCTCCGCAAGAAGCACCCTGCGTCCCTTGAGAGATATCTCCGCCTTTTCGCAGCTCCGCTTTTTCATAAAAGCTTCCTTAAACTCATCCATTACATTTGAAGCAAGAAGCGGTTTTGGAACAAAGGTATCCACTCCGGCATTTTTTGCCTCCTCCGCCACATCATCCCAGTTAAATGAAGTAAGAATGATAATGGCCGATTCAGCCCCCACGACTTCGCGGATCATCCGGGTAGTTTCGATTCCGTCCAGTTCCGGCATCTTCCAGTCCACCAGGATCAGGTTATAGGGTTCCCGTCTGGCATGACGCACCTTCACCATTTCAATCCCCTGCGCCCCGGAAAGCGCCGTATCACAGCAGATTCCCACCTGTCCCAGCACAAGCTTTGCATGCTCACAGGCTACAGGATCATCATCGATCACCAGCACCGTCATGTCATGCGGGGAAAGCTCCATCGTTTCTTCCTCTGCAGCTCTTCTGCTGGATTCCTTCAGAGTCACCGTCACCGTAAATGTAGTGCCGATCCCCTTCTCGCTTTCCACTTCGATGGTTCCGTTCATCAGTTCCACCAGCCGTTTCGTAATGGGCATTCCCAGTCCCGTGCTGCCGTACTGATTGGTAGAGGAGGAATCCTCCTGCGTAAAGGGATCAAAAATCCGGGGAAGATATTCCTTACTCATGCCGATTCCCGTATCCGCTATGGTGAACCGGATGGTGGAATTTCCGTCAAACCGCGCCAGGGGTTCCACCGTCAGTGTCACCCTGCCGTCTCTCGGCGTGAACTTCACTGCATTTCCCAGAATGTTGATCAGCACCTGTTTCAGCTTCATATCATCGCCGATATAATAGCCCCCCAGTTCCTCCGTCACCCTGCTCTCAAAGGTCAGTCCCTTATTATGGCACTGCCCGCTGATGATGGCGGTCACCTGATCCATGATCTTGGAGAAAGAAAACTCTTCATTATTAATCACCATCCGCCCCGACTCGATCCGGGACATATCCAGGATGTCATTGATTATGCTGAGCAAATGATGGGCCGAGGTGCCGATCTTCTCCAGATAATCCTTGGTTCTCGGTGAAAGATCCGCATCGCTTAAAGCAATATTATCCAAACCGATAATGGCATTCATGGGTGTCCTGATCTCATGGCTCATGCTGGATAGAAATGCCGTCTTTGCCCGGTTGGCCTGTTCCGCCGCAGCAAGCGCGTCCTTTAAGGTTTCGCTGTGCCGCATATCCGCACGGATCTCCTCATCCACATTCCGGAATCCACATACGATCCCCAGTTTTCCGTCCGGCATACTGACCTTTGCGAATTCAATCCGGAAATAATTCTCACTCCCGTCGTCCATCATGCGAAGATGGTTTACATAATATCTGGAATGACCCTGAAGTCTTGAAGCGATCTTATGCAGCTCAAGATCCTCTGTCAGCCGCTCCCTGTCCTCTGGAGCAACCGTTGTCCGGATATAAAATTCCTTTGCCAGAGAATACTTCAGCTGCCCGCTCTCATCCCGGATCGGCGCATCCGGATCCTTAGCTCCCCGGTAAAGAACAAAGGTCTCCGACTCCACATCGCTGATCAGCCACACGGTCTCGTAAATCTCGGAAAGTGCCTCGATCACTGCCTGCCTCACCGCAGTATCCGAAGCCTCCTGCTCATGCTTCTCCGTAATATCCGAAATAAAGACATAATATATCCCGCCGTAGACATCCGACTCGATATAGTGACCGTAATCATCCACCCAGCGGACACTTCCGTCCTTCCTTACGATCCGGTATTCCACATGATCCATCCGCTCTACATTTGTCTCGATCTGCTCGGAAATGGACTCTTCGATCATCCGGTAATCCTCCGGGTGCAGC
>CADBOW010000079.1 GCA_902796375.1 uncultured Lachnospiraceae bacterium
TAGCCTGCCTGGCCGTATGCCTGCTGGTCCGACTGACCGGAAGCCTGCTGTGCCTGCTGACCGTAGCCTGCCTGGCCGTATGCCTGCTGTGCCGACTGACCGTAGCCTTGCTGACCATATTGCTGCTGACCGTAGCCTGCCTGACCGTATGCCTGCTGACCCGGCTGTCCGTAGCCTTGCTGGCCATATGCCTGCTGACCGTAGCCCTGCTGGCCATAGTACTGCTGGTCATAGCCCTGCTGCCCGTAATACTGCTGGCCATAATACTGTCCATATCCGTACATCTGCGGATTATAAATGTATTCCTGCGGCTGGGGAACATACAATGACGGCAGCTGATACTGTGATGTATCCTCCGGATTCATCTGATTCGGATTATTATCCATTGTTTCCTTCTCCTGTGATAATGATTGTTAATACGTCATCTTCCATTTTGGCCTGTTCACGTATCCTTCTATCCGAGCGAAAACCTTCCACATTACGCGTGTAATCCGTGTCTGGGGCACATGTGAGTATACATGTGGCTTCGGCATTTATATGAAACACATGAACAGCCTATAACATTTTATCATTTTCATTCTATACCGTCAACGAAGGATATGGTACAATGTAGCAGTAATTGTAAAAAGAAAGGATGATCAATATGTCTCGACTGATAGGTACATTTCTCGGAAAATCAATCCTTCTGGCGGAACGTATATTTCATAAGGACGGAAGCACATTTCCGGGGAAATTCGTGATCAAACTTTTCCCGAAATACCTTTCCAGACTGAAATATCCGAAGGATGTGATCATGGTTACGGGAAGCAGCGGCAAGGGATCCACTACAAGGATCATTGCAAATATGCTCCGGAGCTGCGGTAAAACCGTATGTCACAATCTTGAAGGGTCCAATATGATCCGCGGCATAGCCTCCACCATGCTGAAGCATGTGACCTGGGGAGGCCGGATCCCGGAGGATGTGATCGTATTGGAGGTGGACGAACGATATCTGAAGGTCGTAACGAAGCATATCACCCCCGGTCTTATCGTTCTGAACAATCTGACCCGGGATCAGCCGCCACGTCAGGGAAATTATGATCTGGTTTACCGGGAGATTGAAAAGGGCATTGTAGATTCCGCCGATCTTCTCTGCAACGGAGATGATCCCATCACCCGTCAGGTGGTGCTGAAGCATCCTGGAAAATTCCATTCCTTCGGCATCAACCGCCTTTCCACGGATTTTGACACACTTCCCACCGGTGTGAAGGATTGTGCCTACTGTCCGAAATGTGGAAAGAAAATGAATTATAAATGGTATCATTACGGAACCGTAGGTGATTTCACCTGCCCGTCCTGTGGTTACAGCCGCGACAGGACAGATTATGCAGTCACCTCCGTGGATCCGTCAAAGGGCACCATCACCCTGAATCAGACGCTTACCGTTTCTGCGGATCCGCTTCTGCTCTTTCATATCTATAACCTTGCGGCAGCCTATGGCGCAGCCGATCTGATGCAGCTTCCCATGGAGCAGGTTGCTGAATCGCTGCAGGAGGAAGTAATCTCGGAGAAGATCTATAACCGGATTGAGAAGAACGGTCGGTCCTTTGTGGCTATCAGCTGTAAAGCCGAGAACAATGCCACCTACAATCTGGCACACTATTATACACTGAAACAGCCCGGCCAGAAGGTACTTGTCATGGGACTCCGGGAGATCAGCCGGAGATACAGCCATTTTGATCTTTCCTGGATCTATGATCTGGATCTGGAAGCATTAAATGTTCCGGAGGTTCAGGAGGTGATCTGTGCCGGACCCTATGCTGCGGATTTCGCTCTTCGCTGTAAGCTGGCAGGATTTCCCATGAATAAGGTCAGATGCATGGAAACACTGGACGGTCTTGCAAAGGAACTGACCCGTACCACAGGCGATGTATACGGGATCCTCAACTTTGATTATATCCCACCCTTCCTGGAGGAGGTGAATAAGTACAAATGAAACTGAAGCTGGGTTATTTCTATCATGATCTGTTAAATCTTTACGGTGACAGCGGAAATATCAAGGCGCTGGACTGGCATCTCCGGGAACAGGGCATTGAGACCACCATCGACTATCTGTCTCTGGAGGATCCGAAGGACATCGAAAGCTATGACTTCATTTACATGGGATCCGGCATCGAACGTTACCTGGTCCTTGCATTGAAGGATGCCATGAAGTATAAAGCCGGTTTCAAAGCAGCCATCGAAAATGGGGTCTATATCCTGGCCACGGGCAATTCCTTTGAGATCTTCGGTTCTGAGATCCGGATGCCCAGCAGGTCCTATCCGGGACTTGGGCTGCTTTCCTTCGCAACCGAGTATAAAACAAGGACCGTTCATGATCTGATCCTTCCTTACAGAGATCATCCGCTGGTGGGCTTTGAAAATCATTCCGGCAGCACTGTAGATAATGAGGAAACGCCCTTCCTTTCGACGGAAAGCCGAACAGAGGGCGTTGTAAAAAATCATTTTACAGGGACCTATACCATCGGTCCTCTTCTGGTACGGAATCCATACATCTGTGAGTCGCTGGTTCACGATCTGATCCTTCAGAAGGATCCGAAATTCCATTTCCGCAAAGCGGATTATACGGTGGAACGGAAAGCCTATTCCGCATCATTGAATTTCATGAAGGATGCAAAGCTTTCCTGAAGCGACACTTCCTGCTCCGAGAGATAATTCTCCCGGAGCATTTCTTTTTTGGTCATTACGTCATGATGCAGATCCGTGGCTGATAGTACACGGGCATCCGCTCCGCGAATGATTAGCTGGATCATCCCGTCCGAGGTGGCTACGGTAATGTCATAATTCTTTTCATGTTCTGTAGTAAAACGTGCTATATACTGATCGGCGGTTTCCGCTTCACTGGTAAATACCACATGGATATTCTGATGGTCCAGAACTTCGGTTCTGTGTCCGGACACCTGATAGGCATCAAAGACCACTATGATCTCCGAGTTGATCTGTGACCGGTATTCGGTCAGAAGATCCAGAAGGATCGCCCTTGCAGCATCCAGGTTCATCCCCACGATATCCTTTGTCTCCTCCCAGGCATGGACGATATTATATCCGTCTACCAGGAGATAGGCTTTTCGTTCGGTCTTCGCTCTGCTTCGGTTTGTCCGATGCTCCGATCCTGTACCGGATGATTCAAACCGGTTTTTCCGGTCCGAGCCTGCCCAGCGGTTCCGACGTTCCGTCCTGTGCTCCGCAGTCTCATTTGCATGACTGGCCTGCCGCAGGATCCTGTCGATCTCGTCGGTTCCGATGGCCTGCAGGCGTTCTTCCAGAGAATGCTGTCTCTTCGTATTTCCTGTATACTCTCCTTCTCCGGATGCATCCTGATCTTCAGGATAATAGAGATCCCATCGTGATTCAAGATGCATTCGATCCGAAGACTCACTCCAGGATACAAAATCCGCGGTTCCGTGACTTACAAAGACGGATCCGGCGGGATGCATCAGATCCGATTCCGGCCGATAGCCGATCTTTTCCACGATCTGCTCCTGATCCGGGCATGCATCATATCCATCATATACCATTCGAAACAGCCCTTCCCCGTGGGTATACATCCGAACCTCAGACATATAATTTCTGAGACCGGATATGGCGCCTCTTCCTTCTACCGTGGTCTGAGACTCTGTCTGTTCAACGATATGGCTCTCGGAGGCCAGCTGATTCATATCATAGAGTGCTTTTCCCGCAGATGCGGAGGGAACCGTAAGTGTAAATGCCACAAAGGGTTCCAGCAGCAGGGAATCTCCCTTCATCAGTCCCTGTCGGACTGCCCGCAGAGCAGCCTCTCGAAAATCTCCGCCCTCGGTATGCTTTTTATGAGCCCGGCCGGCCACCAGCGTGATCTTAAGATCCGTAAGTCCGGAATTCGTAAGGACCCCTGTCAGATTCTCCTTCTCCACTGCCGTAAGTATGGTCTGCTGCCAGCTTCGATCCAGTTCATCTGTGGAAAGACGGCTCTCCAGCAGGATTCCGGTTCCTCTCGGCATGGGCTCCAGAAGAAAATGTACCTCCGCATAATGTCTGAGGGGTTCAAAATGTCCCATTCCATAGGACGGAGCGGACAGGGTTTCACGATATACTACGGTCCCCTCACCGAAGAAAGCTTCTATACCGAAGCGGTCCCTGATCCGTTCTGTCAGTATCTCAAGCTGAACCTCACCATACAGTTCGACTTCGATTTCTTCCCGTTCCTCCACCCAATCCACGGATAGCGTATCTTCCTCCTCTTCCAGCTGTCGAAGCTTCGGAAGAAACACCTTGGGATCGATCTCCTCCGGAAGGTTCAGATGATAGCGAAGCATGGGCCGGCTCACCTCCGGCTTACGGGAAGGAGCCACACCCAGACCGCAGCCGGCAAATGTGGATGAAAGGCCGGTTACTGCCACGATGTCTCCCGGTTCCGCAGTCCGGACCACTTCAAATCCCGAGCCGTCATAGGCCCGGATCTCAGTGATCTTCTCACTTTGTTCTTCCGTCTTCCGCCCTCCCGGAATACGTCCGTGATACAGGACGGAATCCCTGACATTCAGCGATCCGCTGAGTATTTTCAGAAAGCTCTGTCGTTCACCGTTCTCTCCATGAAGGATCTTATAACAATATGCTCCAAAGGGTGCCCCGGTATCCACCGGCTTCGGACCCGAAAATAAGGTCATAAGAAGCTCTAACAGCTCCGAAATGCCGTCTCCCCGCAATGCTGCACCGAAGCAGCAGGGATGGAGACGTCCTTTATGAAATAGTTGGATCAGCTGTTCCTCCCGGATCATTCCCTGAGACAGATACTGCTCCAGCAGGGCTTCCTCCAAAACCGCGGCCTCTTCCGCTCTTTGCTCCGGATCTTCCAACC
The DNA here is from genome assembly GCA_902796375.1 of uncultured Lachnospiraceae bacterium. Lineage (GTDB taxonomy): Bacteria > Bacillota > Clostridia > Lachnospirales > Lachnospiraceae > Eubacterium_Q. The sequence goes on from CADBOW010000079.1 coordinate 4,877, forward strand.
AGTTCACGATCCCTTCACCAAGTTGATCCGTAGCCGTTTCCAGCAGTTTCTCCGGATCCGGAACCGGCAGGTCCATTTTGTTAAAGAAGATCACCGTCGGAATACTTCTTTCCTTTAACAGCCGGAACAGATACTGTGCATGGGTGGGAATCCGTTCTCCTGCGCCGATCACCAGGACCGCAGCATCAAGAACAGGCAGAACCCGCTCCGATTCTGCCATAAAATCCACATGTCCGGGAGTATCCATCAGAATGAACTCCTGCTCACCCCGGCAGATCCGGCACATTTTGGATGAAATTGTGATACCTCTGGCTTTCTCCTCAGTCTCCGTATCCAGAAATGCGGTTCCATGATCCACACGCCCTGCTGCAGGACGCTTTCCGGAGGCCACCAGCAGCTGTTCGATCAAAGTGGTTTTTCCCGCATCCACATGTGCAAGGATTCCGATTGTAACTTTCTTCATAAGACGTTCACCTGATCCCATATAGGGTAAAACGGTTCTCCTTTTTCAAAGAGAACCGTTTCTCATATCCATATTCTAATCCGTGCTCTGTTCAGTCTTTTTTTCCGTCTTGGCTTCCGTAGCCTTCTCAGTGGGTTTCTCCGTCTTCTTCTCCGTGGGAGCTTCCGTTACCTTTTCGGTCTTTTTCTCCGTAGGCTTCTCGGTCTTCTTCTCTGTCGGAGCTTCCGTCACCTTTTCGGTCTTCTTCTCCGTAGGCTTCTCGGTCTTTCGCTCCGTCGGCTTTTCTGTCTTCTTCTCTGTCGGAGCTTCCGTCACCTTTTCGGTCTTCTTCTCCGTGGGCTTCTCGGTCTTTCGTTCCGTAGGCTTTTCGGTCTTCTTCTCCGTCGGTTTGTCAGATTTCTTTTCTGTCTTTTTCTCGGCCTTCTTTTCGGTTTTCTTCTCCGCAGGCTCCACCGTCTTTTTCTCCGTGGGAGCTTCCGTCACCTTCTCGGTCTTCTTTTCAGTCTTCTTCTCGGTTTTCTTCTCGGTCACCGTCTCAGGCTTCTTCTCCTGGGGCTGATTCTGTTGTGGTCTTGTCTCTTCCTTCTTTTCCGAAACTGCCGCTCCGTTATCAGCCTTCGCTTCCGTTTCCGTCTCGGCTTCCGTTACTGCTTCCGACTGCTGTTCTGTGGAACCCTTTTCGGAAGCAGCCTCAGTGGAGCCTTGCTCTTCCGTGATCTCTGTGGTCCCTGCTGCCGCCTTCGGATCCCCGTCTCCCGGGTCATTCTGCTGGGACATATCGGAGGCTTCCGCATTATCGCTTACAAACATGGGACGAACCGCTATAAAGGTTCCGAAGCTGATCAATGCCAGAAGAACGATACATACAAATGAAAGTGCTATGTCTGCTTTTTTATGTTTACCGGCCATTTTGTTCGCCATCCCTCTTTATATCCGGATCCCGAAAACGGAACCAGCGGAAAATACTTCTGTTTATCCAAACAGTAATGACATTTTACAATTCTGTACCGTGAAATGCAAGCAAAAATTTCCCCGGGAAAAATCCCGGGGAAACAGAATTACACATTTATGAAGCTTACTGAATATCGCCTGTGCAGCACGGGCACTTGATTGCCTTGATGTCAATCTCACTCTGGCAAAGCGGGCACTTCTTTGTAAGCGGAGCAGCCTCTTCTTCCTTCTTCCGAAGACTCACCATCTTGTTCATGGCCTTCAGCATCACAAAGAGTACCAATGCGATGATCAGGAAGTTAAGGATTGCCATGAGGAATGCACCGATACCAAGCTCTGCTTTTCCAATGGTAATGGTCCAGTTCTCGAAACCACCCTGAATAAAGCAGCCGATGATCGGACTGATGATGCAGTCAACCAAAGCGTCGATGATGGCCTTGAAGGCAGCACCGATGATAACACCGATGGCCATATCCATCACATTACCCTTCAAAGCAAACTCTTTGAA
>CADBOW010000080.1 GCA_902796375.1 uncultured Lachnospiraceae bacterium
AGGATGATGATGAAGCCTTTGAGATCTGGAACAAGGAGATCGGTATCGCACCGGAGCGCATCTTCCGCTTCGGCAAGGCTGACAATTTCTGGGAGCATGGCGCAGGTCCCTGCGGCCCCTGTTCCGAGATCTATTATGACCGGGGAGAGCGGTTCGGCTGCGGTAAGCCGGATTGCACCGTGGGCTGTGACTGTGACCGTTACATGGAGGTCTGGAACAACGTATTTACCCAGTTCGAAAATGACGGTAAGGGCAATTACGAAACCCTGAAGCAGAAGAATATCGATACTGGTATGGGACTGGAGCGTCTTGCTGTAGTGGTTCAGGATGTGGATTCCATTTTCGATGTGGATACCATCAAGGCCATCCGGGACAAGATCTGTCAGCTTGCAGGTGTAACCTACGGAGCTAAGTATGAGGCGGATGTTTCCATCCGTGTCATCACTGATCATATCCGTTCCGTAACCTTTATGGCTTCCGACGGGATCATGCCTTCAAATGAAGGACGGGGATATGTAATGCGCCGTCTGCTGCGCCGTGCGGCCCGTCACGGAAGACTTCTGGGGATCCAGGGTGCTTTCCTGCATGATGTGGCTGCAACCGTGATCGAGAATTCCAAAGATGCCTATCCGGAGCTGGAGGAGAAGCAGGCGCATATCTTCTCTGTCCTCGGAAGAGAAGAAGAGAACTTCAACAAGACCATCGACCAGGGACTTGGTATTCTGGCAGATTATAAGAAGGAAATGACTGCAGCCGGCGTGAAGGAGTTATCCGGCGAAAAGGCGTTCAAGCTGTATGACACCTATGGATTCCCGTTGGATTTGACCAGAGAGATCCTGGCAGAGGAAGGAATATCCATAGACGAGGATGGCTTTACCGCATGCATGGAAGAGCAGAGGATCAAAGCCCGCAGTGCCCGTAAGGTATCCAATTACATGGGTGCCGATGCCACGGTATATGAGCAGCTGGATGCGGCGATGACATCTGCCTTTGACGGCTATGATAAGCTGAGCTCCGAGGATCAGATCCTGGCATTGACCGTAACCTCCGAGGATGGGACCACTAAGCTGACGGACACGCTCTCCGAGGGAGAGATGGGCTCCGTGATCGTGGCAAAGACCCCCTTCTACGGAACCATGGGCGGTCAGACCGGAGACAGCGGTGTGATCAAAACCGGGGACGGAACCTTTATCGTTCAGGATACCATTCATGTGGCCGGAAGTAAGATCGCACATATCGGATATATGGAATCCGGTTCCTTCTCCGTAAAGGATACGGTAACCCTGTCCGTAGACGGAAAGCGCCGTTCCATGATCTGCAGCAATCACTCTGCAACTCACCTGCTTCAGAAGGCTCTGAAGACGGTCCTGGGGGATCATGTGGAACAGGCCGGTTCACTGGTTGAGGACGGGCGTCTGCGTTTTGACTTTACACATAATCAGGCCATGACGGCAGAACAGATTGCAGCTGTGGAAGAACTGGTGAATCGTGAGATCGCTGAGGATCTTACCGTGAATACACAGATCATGGGCATTGAGGATGCAAAGAAGACCGGTGCCATGGCTCTCTTCGGTGAGAAATACGGTGAAGAGGTTCGTGTGGTTTCCATGGGAGACTTCTCCATCGAGCTTTGCGGCGGTACCCATGTGGCTCATACGGGCCTCATCGGAACCTTCAAGATCCTTTCCGAACAGGGGATTTCTGCAGGAGTACGACGGATCGAGGCCCTGACAGGCGAAGGCGCATTTGCATATTATAAGCAGGTGGAAGAGAAGCTGAACAAGGCGGCGGCTGCTGCCAAGACGGATCCGGATCGTCTGACCGAGCGGATCGAAGCACTTCTCGAGGAAGTGAAGAAGCTGACCCAGGAGAATCAGAAGCTGAAGGCGGAGGCAGCCAAGAATGCGGCTTCCGATGTAATGGGAAATGCGGTAAAGGAAGGTGATCTTACCATCCTTCCGGTAGCGCTCACCGATGTGGATATGAATGAACTCCGGAATCTGGGCGATGAATTCAAGGCAAAGCTTGGAAAATCCGTAGTGATCCTGGCATCCAATGCCGGCGGGAAGGTCAACCTTCTGGTCATGGCAAGTGATGATGCCGTAGCTGCGGGAATTCATGCTGGAAATATCATTAAGAAGATCGCTCCGATGGTGGGCGGTGGCGGCGGCGGACGTCCGAACATGGCTCAGGCCGGCGGAAAGGATGCTTCCGGCATCGAGGCAGCACTTGCGGCAGGCGTGGAAGAAGCTGGTATAATGCTTCATAAATAATCGGACCGAATTTGACCCCAAATACAAACGGAGTATCTCAGAATGAAGATCAAGGCATTAATTATCACATTGCTTCTGGCTGTCTGTCTTACCGGATGCGGAGGCGGAAGCAAGCTGACAGCAGAGGATGTTGTAGGACACGGGGACGGTGATTATCTCGGATCCTATACGGAAACCACATATCAGAATGAACGTTACGGGATCAAATTCACTGCTCCCAGCCGGGATTTCGAATTTGCCATCCTGGATGATATCCTGACCGCAAATGACATTCAGGAGGAAGGATACAGCAACAAGAATGTACCGAATGTTCTTGCTTCCGGTAAGGATTTCATGACCATGTACGGTGGAGACGGAAATACCGGTTCCAGTACATCGGTGGTCCTGTCATCCGTATCAAAGGATATGACACAGGATCAGTTCATCGCCGAATCGGAGAAGAAGATCCATGAAACTCTGGATAAGGATACCAGTATCAAGGTCAAGGAATGTGGACTGAAGAGCGGGAGCCCCGTCGGAAATGATAAGTATCTGTCCTACATCATAGAAGCGAACAACAAATCATTTTATACGATTCAGTTCTACGCATTTTCCGATACCGATGTGGCAGGTATATCCATATCAGCCACATCAAAGAAGGAAATCGATAAACTGTTTAAAGCATGGAAGAAGCTGGATGTTTCGGAAAATGCTACAGAGACCCCCAAAACGGAAAAGAAGGAGGAGTCGGGTTCATGAATGGACTGAAAGGTAAAAGATCAGGCCGTGGGCTTCAGCGCACCATCATCGGCCTTCTCATCGCAGCATTTCTTATGACATTTGCCGTTTCATCTACCACCATGGTTTCGGAAGCGAAGGGCGGCAAGTGGAAGAAGGATTCCACAGGCTGGTGGTATCGCAACAGTGACGGAAGCTATCCGAAGAAAACCTGGAAGAAGATTGACGGGAAATGGTATTATTTTCTCGCCAGCGGATATATGGAGAGCAACTGCTACAGGAACGGTTACTGGCTGGGCCGGAACGGCGCCATGAGCGAGAAGAATGTGGGCGGCAAGTGGAAGAAGGATTCCACAGGCTGGTGGTATACGGATAATACCGGATGGTATCCGAAGAACCGCTGGCTCACCATCAACGGGAAGCAGTATTTCTTCAACCTGAAGGGCTACCTTGTTACAAATCAGTGGATCGACACAAAATGCGTCAACAAGAACGGCGCCTATGTGGAGGGTGCATCTGCTGCATGGGCTTCCGCCTACAGGAAGTATATGAAGAAGAACTATCTGAAGGAAGCGGTCAACATTTATAACTGCGATCATCTGTCCTTCGATCTGGTCTATGTGGATGATGACAACACCCCGGAGCTTCTGGTACGCAGTGAGGAGTATGGAAATCGGGTGGATATCATATCCTATTACAAAGGAAAGCTGTACACCTTTTTGGATCTGGGATTTGACGGAACCGTATATCTGAAGGATCATACGGGGCTGATCTATGACATCTCCGGCCGTATGGGGATTTACCATAAGTACATAAGCAAGCTGAGCAAAGGAAAGCTTGATACTCTGGGCGTGGGTCTGAAGGAAGCAAATGATGACCTGGGAACATCCTATACATACACCTGGAACAATCAGGAGGTGACAGAGGAGGAGTATGAATCACTGCCGGAAGAGATCTACAAGGTCCGGAAGGGAGAGGATGTGGCATACTTTACCTATTATTCCTACAGTGAGCTGGATACGCTGCTCGCCACCTACAAATAGACCGCAAACGGCCGAAAAAGCCTTGACAAAGCAGGCATCTATGATATAATGTCAAATGTGCATTTTTCTGTGGAAAGATGCATGAAGTCCACAACTGGAGGGAGGGATAAAGATTGTCAAGCGTAGTAGTAAAAGAGAATGAGACTCTGGATAGCGCGCTTCGCCGTTTCAAGAGAAACTGTGCAAAGGCCGGCATTCAGCAGGAAATTCGCAAGAGAGAGCATTACGAGAAGCCTTCAGTTAGACGTAAGAAGAAATCTGGGGCTGCAAGAAAGCGTAAATTCAACAAATAATAAGAGATTAAGCACCTCGGGTAAAACACCTGAGGTGCTTTTTGCACGACATCGAGTAGTAGAAGGCTGTCCTCCTCCTGCTCGAAGAATCCGGGTTCGGGAAGGCATATGGGAGTCTTCCTCCGGGCAGGGATCATGGGATTGAAGGAGAAGAAGTATGGGATACACAGAGAAAGAGGTTACGCTGCCTCCCGGAAGCATGCAGACCGTATTCGGTCAGTTTGACAGGAATGTCCGGAAGCTGGAACGGGCATTTCATATCAGCTATGTGGTCCGTGATGACCGGCTGCTGATCTCCGGGGAAGAGCATCCGGTGGATCAGGCCTGCCGTGTTTTGGAGGACCTGGCCGGAATGGCAGCCTCCGGTTCGGAGATCACCGATCAGTCGGTGGATTATGCCATATCACTGGTTATGGATGAACGAGCCGAAAGGATCAGCGATCTGGATCGGGATATTATATGCCATACCGTAAGCGGACGGCCGGTGAAACCGAAGACCTACGGTCAGAGAAAATATACCGAAGCCATAGATAAGAATATGATTGTGTTCGGGACAGGGCCTGCAGGAACCGGCAAAACCTACCTGGCCATGGCCAAGGCCATCACTGCATTTAAAAGAAATGAAGTGGAACGGATCATCCTGACCCGTCCGGCCATCGAAGCCGGAGAACGCCTGGGCTTCCTTCCCGGAGATCTGCAGTCCAAGATTGATCCGTATCTTCGGCCGCTGTACGATGCGCTGTATGACATTATGGGGGGAGAGCAGTTCGCGAAAAATATGGAGAAGGGTCTGATCGAGGTTGCTCCGCTGGCATATATGCGCGGTCGGACGCTGGACAATGCGTTCATCGTACTGGATGAAGCTCAGAATACCACTCCTGCCCAGATGAAAATGTTTCTCACCAGGATCGGCTTCGGTTCCAAGGCCATCATTACGGGAGATGCCAGCCAGAAGGATCTGGCCGCAGGGATGACCAGCGGTCTTGACATGGCGCTCCGGGTGGTGCAGGGGATCGAAGGAATAGAGATCTGCGAACTTACATCCAAGGACGTAGTCCGTCATCCTCTTGTACAGAAGATCGTCGAAGCCTATGAGTTGTATGACAGGAAGCAGAAACAGCGAAAAGATATAAGGAAATAGCGGAAAATCTTGTGGAAATACTTCACAAACTCCACTAAATGTAGTAAAATAATTATGTGTTTTTTGTGACCTGGAGTCTGCAGAAGTGCTTTGAACCGGTGAGGGTACAGGATGGCAGTTTATATTACAGATGAATCAGAGAAGATTCTTGAGGATTCCATGAAGGAACGGCTGTCCCATATCGTCCGGGATGTGATCGACGGTGCGGTGGAATATGTGAATTGTCCGTATGAATGCACCGTGGAAGTCACATTTACGGATAATGCATCCATCCGCGAGATCAATCTGGAGCAGAGAAAGATCGATGCTCCCACGGATGTGCTGTCATTTCCGCTGCTGGAGTATAATACCCCCGGGGATTTTTCATTTCTGGAAGACGCAGGTGTCGATGCCTTTGATCCCGAAACGGGGGAGCTTCTGCTGGGAGATATCGTCATTTCCCTGGAACGTGCCAAGGAGCAGGCGGCCGAGTACGGACACAGCATTTTCCGTGAGACCGCATTTCTGACGGCGCACAGTATGCTTCACCTGTTCGGTTATGATCATATCGAAGACGGGGACAGAGTCACAATGGAACAGATGCAGGAAGACATACTACAAAGGAAAGGATATACCAGAGATTATGAATAAGAAATGGAAATATCGATTGGCAGCAGTTACGCTTGCAGCTTCCATGATCCTTACCGGATGTGGCAAGAAGGAAGAGGATACAGGCACAACAGAGGCGGCTGCTCAGGCAGTTTCCCTGAAAGCCACGGATGCATCCATGATCAAGAATGCTCTTTCCGTAACCTTATCCAAGGACGGACAGATCAAGAATCCTCTCACCGGATTATGGATAGATGAGCGTTATGCAAATAAACGTCCCATTTCGATCCAGATTGAGAATACCTATGCTGCACAGCCCCAGTATGGAACCTCTCATGCAGATATCATCTATGAGATGTATGTTGAGGGCGGCATCACCCGTCTGATGTGCATCATTACGGAATTTGAAGATATCGAACGTCTGGAACCGGTTCGTTCCAATCGGCATTATTACGACCGGAAGGCTGTAGAATATGATGCGGTGCATGTGTTCTGGGGCGCTTCGGATTACGCAAATCATAATGATCTGTATGGCCCGCATTATCCGAATCTGGAGTTTATCGATCTGATCCGTGAGCCGGGTGGATTCCGTGATGATACCCGTTACATGCCGCACAATGCCTATACCACCGGAAAGGCACTTCTGGACCGGATCAACAGCAAGGGGCTCAGCCGTACCTACCACGACTGGTACAAGAAGGCATTTAAATTCAAAGACGAATTTGCCAAGATCAAGGGAGACAAGGCGAACAAGATCAAGATCGCATTCCGAAACAACAGTCCCTGGTTTGAGTATAATAAAGAAGATCAGCTGTATTACAGGTTCCAGTTCGAAGGAAGCGAATGGGACGGCAAGCAGATCGACGCGGAGACAGGAGAACAGCTTGCATTTACAAATGTGCTGATCCAGATCAATCCCTATTCCGCACTTGCAGGATATGAGGCTGCCGGTAGCCAGGATCTTGACTGGTCCGGTTCCGGTGACGGATATTATTGTACGGGTGGAAAGGTGATGCCTGTAACCTGGAAGAAGAAGGGAAGTACCACAAAGTGGTATAACTCCAAGGGTAAAGAGATCAAACTGAATCCCGGCAAGACCTGGATCTCAGTTTATGGCAGTAAGGATGGAGTTACATTTGAGTAACAGAACAGAAAGAATCTATGATGCCTGTGTGATCGGGGCCGGAGCTTCCGGCCTCGTTTGCGCTGCGATCCTGGCCGGCCGCGGCCTTTCCACACTTGTGATCGAACAGAATAAAAAGAGCGGACGAAAGCTCTATGCAACCGGTAACGGCAGATGCAATCTTGCAAATGCCGTTATTTCTGATTCTGCCTATTACGGAAATGCATTTGCCACACAGGTGGTTACCGACCCGCATATGGAGATGCTGAAGGAACACCTGCTGGGGCTGGGGATTCCGCTTACGGAACGGGAGGGGTATTTCTATCCCCAGAGTCTGCAGGCCTCCTCTGTCGTATGGGCTTTGAATGATGCCGCACTTCATGCGGGCGTTGCATTTCAATATGATACCCAGGTTACGGATGTTCTTCGCCCTGCTGAAGGGGGATTTCTGATCCGGGCCAGGGAGAAGCATTCGGAACAGCCGGTGGAGATCCAGGCAGAACGTCTGGTGCTTGCAGCGGGAAGCCCTGCCGCGGCACATCTCGGCTCGGGGAAAGCGGCTGTGCTGCAGAAGCTGTTTCAGGCACTGGATCTGGGATTTCGACCCTTCGAGCCCGCCCTCTGTCCGCTGGAAACAGATGAGGATGTCAGTGCGCTGGCGGGAGTCCGTACGAAGGCAGTCCTCACCCTGGAGCCAGGGAACACTGTCGGAGATACTGGCCGGAATGTAGCCGGAAATGCAACCGGAAATGCAGCCGGAAATGATACCATGGGATCGGTCTCTCCGGAGGATTTCACGGAAATCGGAGAGCTTCAGCTGACGGATTACGGCATATCCGGGATCGCGGTTTTCAATCTGGCCACCATTGCCTCTGCCGGAGACCGGATCCGGATCGATCTGCTTCCCGCGTGGAACTCACCGGAGGAACTGCTGAAGGTGCTCAGTGGGGTGGATCCCGGACGGCGGGTTCTGGGAGTGATGAACGGATTTCTGCATGATAAGCTGTGCGGACGCCTTCTGGAGGAATGCTTCGGCCCGGAGGGACTCCGGAGAAATATGGCGGAGCTTACCATGGAGGACCGGATGCGTCTGATCCATACCATGAAGAACTGGCGACTGACGGTAAAGGGGAAGAAAGGAGATCAGGGACAGGCCTGTCAGGGCGGAGTCCTGACTTCAATGGTTGATCCGGATACCATGCGGGTCTCAGCCGAAGGTTCTATCCTGGCTGTAACCGGAGAAGCCCTGGACGTGGTGGGCCGGTGCGGAGGATATAATCTGATGTTTGCCATGATCAGCGGGATTCTGGCCGGTCGAAATCTGTGATCTCAGGTCTGAGAAGGATGCTGCAGTCCTGCAGCAGTTGTGCAGCAGTTGTGCAGAAGTCGTACAGAATTCGCACAGCAGTCGTACAGAAGTCGTAATTCAACAATCGTAATTCAGATACATTCATATGTTAGGGATGGGAGTCAGTAAATGCTTCGAATTCAGAATATCAAGCTTCCGATAACCTATACACATGCAGACCTGATACGGGCCTGCGAAAAAGCACTCCGAAGAAAGAATCTTCCTTCCGTTTCTCTTCTTCGGAGATCTTTGGATGCAAGGAAGAAGGATCAGATCCATTACCACATTTCCGCAGCCGTGACCGGTTATCCGGAGGAGGAAGAACAGCGTATTCTGCGGCAGCTTCACGGAAATCAGGTCTCTGTCTATTCGGAGAAGGAATATCATTTTCCGTATCATTCCGAATCTGCCGGGGACGGCCACAGGCCGGTGATCGTGGGGACCGGACCAGCAGGTTATTTCGCCGGTCTGATGCTGGCCAGAGCGGGGTATCGTCCCATTCTTTTGGAACGGGGGAAGCCGGTGGAAGAGAGGAAGCAGGATGTTGACAACTTCTGGCAGGAGGGTACTCTGAATCCGGAGAGCAATGTGTCCTTCGGTGAAGGAGGCGCGGGAACCTTCTCTGACGGCAAGCTTTTCACGGGAAATAAGGACCGTGACGGAACCCAGGCCTTTGTCCTGAAGACGTTTCATCAGTTCGGAGCTCCGGAAGAGATCCTCTATGATGCAAAACCGCATATCGGTACGGATGTTCTCTATCGGATCATGCAGGAAATGCGGAGAGAGATCAGCACCTGCGGTGGGGAGATCCTGTTCTCCCATCAGCTGAAGGGAATAACCCCCTGCAGCATTTCCGGGCAGGACGACTGTCAGTCTTCAGGCTATAAGTTAACGATAAAAACATTATGTAAACAGGGGGAGGAAAGCTGCGATTTCAGGGGAGATAGAGGACCGGGTGCGGAGCGTGAGATATATACATCATCCCTTGTTCTGGCCATCGGGCACAGTGCCAGAGATACCTTCGGAATGCTTCACAATCTGGGACTTACCATGGAACAGAAGCCCTTCGCCATGGGCCTTCGTATCGAGCATCCCAGAGAACTGATCGATCAGGGCAGATACGGAGCGGATCATAAGAAGCTGTATCCCGAGGGAGCGCTTCCTGCCGCGGATTATAAGCTGACACATCATACCTCCGAGGGCCGGGCGGTTTTCTCCTTCTGTATGTGCCCCGGCGGATATGTGGTAAATGCCTCTACGGAAGAAGGGGGCACGGTGGTAAACGGCATGAGCTACAGCGGCCGGGACGGAGAGAATTCCAACAGTGCCCTGGTGGTAAATGTCCTTCCTGCGGATTATCCCGGGGAACATCCATTGGATGGGATCGCTTACCAGAGGTCCATAGAGCAGAAAATGTACAGCCTCGGCGGGGGAGCGGTACCGATCCAGCGGTATGAAGATTTCAGAGAAAACCGGGCCACCCAAAACACAGGGACCGTAACTCCCATGATCAAGGGGAAAATTCACCCTTCAAATCTAAGGGAAGGTTTACCCGAGACCATATCTCGTGCTATAATAGAGTCGATGCCGTCTTTTGATTCGGAGATTCCGGGCTTTGAATATCCGGATGCCATCCTTTCGGGCGTGGAAAGTCGAACCTCCTCCCCCGTTCGGATCCTTCGTAACGAACAGCTGCAGGCACCTTCCTTTCCGGGAATCTTTCCCTGCGGAGAGGGCGCAGGCTATGCAGGCGGGATCATGTCCGCCGCGGTGGATGGGATCCATGTGGCAGAACAGGTGGCGGCATATATGAACAAAAAGGGCTGACACATCAGCCGTATGAAAGGACGAAACAGACAGAAAATGAATTCCAGAGAAATTTTGAAAAACAAGAAACGGATCGTGATCAAGATCGGTTCCAGTTCTCTCGTTCATCCGGAGACAGGCGAGTTGGACTTTATGCGGATCGAGAAGCTGATCCGTATCCTCAGTGACCTGAAGAATCAGGGAAAGGATGTGGTACTCGTATCCTCCGGTGCCATCGTCGTGGGGTGCAAGACCCTGGGGCTTAAGAAACGACCGGAAGTGCTTTCCATGGTTCAGGCCTGTGCAGCCCTGGGTCAGCTGGAGCTGATGATGCTGTATCAGAAACTGTTTCTTGAATACAATCACCGGGCGGCGCAGGTTCTGCTCACCTTTGATGTAATCTCCAATCCGGAGCGAAGACTCAATGCCACCAATACACTGAAGCAGCTTCTGGATCTGGATGTGATCCCGGTGGTAAATGAGAATGATACGGTTGCAACCGAAGAAATCGAATTCGGTGACAATGATACGCTGTCCGCCATCGTATCATCGCTGATCAAGGCGGATCTGCTGATCCTGCTTACAGACATCGACGGATTCTATACCAATGATCCCAGAACCAATCCGGATGCGAAGAAGCTGTCCATCGTGGAAAAGATCGACAGGAAAATGCTTCACATGGCCAAGGATACTGCAACCGGCTACGGAACCGGCGGTATGGCCACCAAGCTTTCCGCTGCCCGTATCGCCACGGATTCCGGAGCGGACATGGCCATATGTGATTCCTCCGATCTTGAGATCGTCCTCCGGCTGTTGAACGGAGAGGATGAGGGGACACTGTTTCTGGCACATCATGATGACAGCTTTGATATTACAGACTTTATCATCAATAAAAGGTATCTGGAACGATGACGGATCAGGCTTCGGAAAAGATGAGCATTCGCAGGGAATACCGGAAGCTTCGGGACAGGATGACGGTAGACGAGGTCTGCAGGTGGTCGGAACAGATCTGTCAGCGTATTATGGAACAGCCAGCGTATCTGGATGCTTCCGCGGTGCTTTGTTATATGGCTTTTCGAAATGAGGTTAACCTTAATAATATTATGTCAACTTCGTGGGAGAGGGGCAAAAAGATCTACCTTCCGAGAATGGAAGAGGGGCACATGGAATTCTTCCGGTACCGGCCCAAGGATCCTCTGATCACCAATTCCTTCGGAATCTCCGAACCGGAACGGAACGAGGAAGCATTTTCCTCCACTGTCGGAACGGATGAAAAGGTACTGGTGATCATGCCGGGAGTTGTATTTGACAGAGAGTGCCGGAGACTGGGTTACGGCGGTGGATATTATGATCGTTATTTCGAGGAATACCGACGTGAAGATCCGCGTTTTACCTTTCTGGCTGCTGCATATCAGATTCAGATCCATGATGAGGTTCTTCCCCTGGAGGACACAGACGTTCAGCCGGATCTGATCATAACGGAACAGGAAATCATTTTTAAGAAATCATAAGGGGTATTCAAATGAGTGAATTAACAGAACTGGGAAAGAAGGCGAAGGCGGCCAGCTATGAAATGAACCGGCTGGGCTCCGATGAGAAGAACAAGGCGCTTTATGCCGTGGCGGACGCATTGGTACGTCATAGCAGTGAGATCCTGAAAGGAAATAAGATCGATCTGGAGAACGGTGAGAAGAACGGAATGTCGCCGGCACTTATGGATCGGCTTCGTCTGACGGAAGCCAGGATCGAAGGAATTGCTGAGGGAGTGCGTCAGGTAGCTGCGCTGGAGGATCCCATCGGAGAGATCATATCCATGAAGCGTCGTCCCAACGGACTTCAGATCGGGCAGATGCGTGTGCCCATCGGCGTCATCGGTATCATCTATGAATCCAGACCGAATGTGACCGTGGATTCCTTTGCGCTGACCTTCAAGGCCGGAAATGCAACGATCCTTCGTGGAGGAAGCGACTGTATCCATTCAAACCTTGTGCTCATCCGGGTGATCAGGGATGCGCTGGCTGAGGCCGGTGTTCCTGTAGACTGTGTTCAGCTGGTGGAGAATACCGACCGTGCAGTGGCCACGGAGCTGATGAAAATGAATACCTATCTGGACCTGCTGATCCCCCGTGGCGGAGCGGGACTCATCCGGTCCGTTGTGGAAAATGCCACAGTTCCCGTGATTGAAACAGGAACCGGAAACTGCCATATTTATATTGATGCAACTGCGGATCCGGATGAAGCCGTACAGATCGTTCGTAATGCGAAGCTTCAGCGGCTTGGCGTCTGCAATGCGGCAGAGTCTCTTGTGATCCATAAGGACATTGCTGAGACGGTACTTCCTCTGATCGCTGCAGATCTGGCGGGAGACGAGTGTGAGATCCGTGGAGATGTGAAAGCACAGGAGATCAGTAATCTGGTAGTACCTGCCACCGAGGAGGATTTCGGAACCGAATATCTGGCAAAGATCATTTCCGCGAAGATTGTGGATTCACTGGATGAAGCCATTGCTCATATCAACCGCTTCAGTACCGGACATTCCGAATCCATCCTGACAAAGGATTATGCTTCGGCACAGCGTTTCCTGCGGGAGATTGATTCAGCCTGTGTTTATGTAAATGCATCCACACGGTTCACCGACGGCTTTGAGTTCGGCTTCGGTGCGGAGATCGGAATTTCTACCCAGAAGCTGCATGCACGGGGACCTATGGGACTTCTTGCACTGACTTCTACGAAATATGTGATCTACGGAAACGGACAGACCCGTCCGTAGATGAGAATCTCCGGCGGATCAGGAGCGTTTCGATCACCGGATCCATCACCGGGGACAGGGGGAGGAGACAACAATATGGGGGACTATTTGGAGGTGACCGGAAAATATACGGAGGTACCGGAAGCCCCGGCATCCGTTACACCTGCTGCATCTGCGGATTATTCGAAGGTTTCATCTGAACTTGCAGAGGGGACCGCGGATTATTCGGAGGTTCCCTCCGGGCCTGCGGAAGCAACTGGAGATTATTCGGAAGTTCCCTCCGGAGATGCGGAGGTGACTGCG
>CADBOW010000081.1 GCA_902796375.1 uncultured Lachnospiraceae bacterium
CTTTGCACGACCATCGGTTGCGCCAAACTCGGCATCTGCACGAAGCTCCAGATTCTTCTTTGTGGAATCCGTAACAACCTCACCCAGCAGCTCTGCAAAATGCGCTGCATGCCATGCCTCTTCGAATGCAGCCTTCTCAAAGAATGCTCCAACCTCCGGATAACCCTCGCGGATCGCAACGCGGCTCATGGCAAGGTACATACCTACCTCACAGCACTCCCCGTTGAACATCTCACGAAGCCCGTCCTTGATCTCATCCGGTGCACTGTCAGCCACACCTACAACGTGCTCTGCTGCCCATGCCTGCTCCTCATCCATTTTCTTAAACTTGGATGCCGGCGCGTGGCAGATCGGACACTCTTCCGGAGCTGCGTCACCTTCGAAAACATAGCCACATACTGTACATACAAACTTCATACCCCGTAACCTCCTTCATCATATAGTGAAGGCTGCAGCTTCCGCTGCAGCCCCCTGCCTTATCGCCACCCCTATCATAGCATTTTATAACAAGTATCGTCAATCATTTTTGACCGCGGTGGACCCATCCAGGTCATAATAGAATACAACACCGTCGGCTACATTATATACGCCGTAATCCCGGCCATGGGATTTCTGGATCGCCTCAACGATGGACAGGCCGATCCCGGAACCGCCATAGCTTCTGGTCCTTGCCGCATCTTCCTTATAAAACTTGACAAATACCTTCTCCACCGCTTCCTCGCTGATGGGATTCCCCTCGTTAAATACGGACACCCGGATAATCTCCTGCTCCAGCTTCTCCACCGTTACACGGATGACACCGCCATCCTTCACATAATGGATCGCATTTGAAAGATAATTGGTGAACACCTCCGACATCTTAAACGCATCCGCCCATACATAGACCGGTTCATCATCCGGCGATTCCAGCTTCACGTGCTTCTGTTCCATCAGGATCGAATTGGCCTGCAGAATACCATGGATCT
The DNA here is from genome assembly GCA_902796375.1 of uncultured Lachnospiraceae bacterium. GTDB lineage: Bacteria > Bacillota > Clostridia > Lachnospirales > Lachnospiraceae > Eubacterium_Q. The sequence continues at coordinate 966 of CADBOW010000081.1, forward strand.
GTTCCTTCACATCGAACCGGACGATATTCAGGGGCTGATTTCCGAATTCCAGTTCATTCAGATTCAGCAGCTGCATGATCAGGGTATTCATCTTCGTCGCCTCATCGGTGATCACATCGCAGTAGAATTCACGGCTCTCCGGATCATCATTGACGGAATCCTTCAGTCCCTCCGCATATCCCTGGATCAGAGCCAGCGGAGTCTTAAGCTCATGTGATACATGGGACAGGAATTCGGAACGCATTTCCTCGATCCGCTCCTTCTCCTGAATATCCTGGGCCAGACTGGCATTGGCGGTCTTCAGCTCGGAAATGGTATCCTCCAGCTGGGAGGAAAGCTCGTTCATGCTGTGTCCCAGCTCACCGATCTCATCGGTCCTGTCATCCGGTGCCTTAACATCGAAATCCAGCCGGGCCATGCGCCTTGCCACATGAGACATTTTTATGATGGGTCTGGTGACTGTACCGGAAATAAAGAGCACCAGACTGGCCTCGAAGGACAGGATCACCACTGCCACGATCAGAAACAGCCGTGTGGAGAAAATGATACTGGAATTCAGCTGCTCCAACGGTCGTTCCATGATGATGATATTTCCATTCTCCAGGATACCCACCAGATCAAAGGAATCCTTGTGATTGATGAATTTATACTTCGTATTTGCGTTCTCCAGCTCCTCCAGGTGCACATTGTCGATGAGCTCCTGCAGTCTTCGGGCCACATTATCCGTGACCAGAATGGTGGAATAGATTTTATTATTGGGATAATCAACGATAAAGATCGTCGCATTGGACGGGTTCTCTACTTTGTCATAGATCTCTCCTGCGGCGATCTCAAATCGTTGCGGCATCCCGAATGCATCAATAAATAACTGATTACAGGAATCATAGGACGTAATCAGCTTATTCCGTGCATCCAGGAGATAGAAGCTCTTGATTAAGTTGTTGCTTATGATCCAGGCTGCGATGATCGCAACCAGAGTGATCCCGCCAACCAGTCCCACCAGCCGAAAGCGAAGGGAGTGACGAAACCGGGATGTATCCCTGATCATTTTCATGACTCTGATACCTCAAACTTATAGCCCAGGGCCCAAATCGTCTTGATATACTCGCCTTTACTTCCAAGCTTCGCGCGAAGCTTCTTCACATGGGTATCGATGGTTCTGGCATCACCGAAATAATCGTAATTCCAGACGCTGTTCAGTATCTTCTCCCGGGACAGTGCCACGCCCTGATTCTCCAGGAAATAGTTCAGAAGCTCAAACTCCTTGTAGGACAGCTCAACCAGCTCTCCGTCCACGGTCACATTATGAGCCGCCGTATCCATGACGATACCGCCGGCGGACAGGATATGCTCATCCTCTCCCTGTACGGTACGGCGCAGGATCGCATTTACTCTTGCCACCAGGATCCTGGGGCTGAAGGGTTTTGTGATATATTCATCCACCCCCAGAGAGAAGCCCTTCAGTTCATCCTTCTCCTCCGACTTCGCCGTAAGCAGAATGATCGGCACCTGGGAAATCTTCCGGATCTCCTCGCAGACTTCATACCCGTCCATCTTCGGCATCATAACATCCATAACAATGAGTGAAATGTCCTTGGACTGCATGAACAGGTTTAACGCATCCTCTCCATCTGCCGCTTCCACAACCAGATAGCCTTCCTTCACCAGGAAGTCCCGCACCAGTTTTCGCATCCGCGGTTCATCATCAACCACTAAGATCTTTGCATCACCCATAGAGTATACTCCCCATCTTACTGAGCAGCTTCTGTCGCTGCCGTTGCTGCCGTTGTTGCTGCTGTAGTAGCCGCCGTTGTAGCCGCCTCCGTCTTTGCCTCGGTCGATCCCTTGGCTGCTTCTCCGGTGCTTCCGGTCTTTCCGTCCTTGCTGTCCTTACCGTCAGCATCCTTCTCTTCAAGTCCCTCCAGAGAAATGTTATTCTCATCGCAGAGCGTCTTCAGTTTCTTGTTATATTCATCCAGTTTCTTCTGGGACTGATCCACCTTCTTCTGTGCAGATTCCAGCAGATTGTTATCGACATTCTTGATCGCATCCACCACATCCTGGATCGCACCTCTCTGAAGCTCGGCACTGGCCGTATACAGATCCTTCAGCTCACCGATCTCGGCATGGACAAAGGGAAGTCCCTTCAGGCTCTTAATATAGTTATCATATTTCGGAAGAGCCTCATTTGACAGCGTAGTCATCCACTGCTCGGAATTCTGATCAGCTCCGGCTGCGAAATAGGCATTGTACAGCTCAACTGCCTTATCCCGATCCGCTGCAATGGAGGGAAGGTCCGTTCCCACGAACTTCACGATCTCCTGCTGGAGGGATGCGCCCACTTCCGTGCTGGCCTGGGTGGAAGTCTCTTCCTCCTTATTTCCGCAGGCAACCATACTTGTAGCCATAACCAGTCCAAGAGCCACGATAAATAATTTCTTCTTCATTTGATGGATTCTCCTTCTTTCTGAGACGTATTTAAGTCCACATGTCACATTATACCACTGCATGTGGAATCTGTCACGGGGACAGGCTTCATTTCTTTTTCTTCTTCGGGGGTGGAACCGGATGCTCCTCCCGGTAGATCCGATACAGGTCCGGCCTCCGTTCCTCTGTCAGCTTCTCCGCCTGCTCCAGACGCCACTGACGGATCAGCGCATGATTTCCGGACAGAAGCACCTCCGGCACCTGAAGATCCTTATAAACCTCCGGCCGGGTGTATTGCGGGCATTCCAGAAGATTCTCATGGAAGCTCTCGTATACCGCGCTTGTATCATCTCCCAAAACGCCGGGCAGCAGACGGGCCACGGCATCAACGATGATGGCCGCTCCCAGCTCTCCTCCCGTCAGAACAAAATCTCCGATGGAGATCTCCTCCGCAGAAAGCAGGGTCAGTACCCGGTCATCGATCCCCTCATAGTGTCCGCAGAGTAGGATCAGCGGGCGATCCGGCTCTGCAGCAAAGCCCTCCGCCTTCTCCTGCCGGAAGGTCTCTCCCTTCGGAGACAGATATATGGTTCTCGGCCGTTCCTGAATCCCCCGGCTGTCAAGGTCCTCCAGGATTGCCTGATAGCAGAGGTCTATGGGCTCGCACTGCATCAGCATCCCGGGCCCGCCGCCGTAGATATAGTCATCCACATGACGGGAGGTATTCTGAGCATAGTCCCGGATATTCCATGTTTTCACCGTGATCCTGCCGGCCTTCTGCGCCCTTCCGGTGATGCTCTCCCCCAGGATCGTATCCATCATATCCGGAAACAGAGTCATGATATGAAATTCCATGTTATCTCCTTTCTGTCATTCCGTCAGAATCACAGACATCAGAACATTCCGGGGATCACGTGGAGAACCATTTTCTTCTCTTCCACATTTACTTCCCGGACAAATTCATCCACCGCAGGGATCAGGACATCCTTCCCGTCTTCCGTGCGGATCTTATAGATCAACTGGGCCGCAGACTCCATATAATCCGTCATGGTGCCCAGAGTATTTCCTTCTTCATCGACCACGGTGCATCCGATCACATCCGCCAGATAGTATTCCCCTTCCTCCAGTGGGATCGCATGCTCCCGGTCCACATAGAGTTCCTTCTGCTTCAGCAGCATTGCCTGATCGATATCCTCAACCTCATCGAAGCCGAGGATCACCAGATTCTTGAAATAACGGACACTGCGAATGGTCAGAGGTCTGTACGTCCCACGATCCAGAAGGTAGCAGCGGTCCAGTTCTTCAAACCGATGCGGATCCTCCGTGGTGGGATATACCTTAACCTCTCCCTTCAGTCCATGTGTGGTTGTGATCACGCCGATCCGGAAATATGATTCCATAGTTTCGTTCCTTTCCTTCTTTCAGTCAGAAGAATCGAAAAGGGCGGTTCTTTCGGCCCCTCCGGACCGGAAAGAGCCGTCCCATTTCCGTACCATTGCACGACAAGATGTCGTTACTTTATATCCACAATGACTTTTTTGTCGCCTTTTGACGCAGCGGCTTTTACTACCGTACGGATTGCCTTGGCAATACGTCCGCTTTTCCCGATCACCTTACCCATGTCATCGGGAGCCACAGTAAGCTCGACAGTGATTGTATTTTCATCCGTTGTTTCAGTTACAACAACCTGATCCGGTGCGTCTACAAGAGATTTTGCAATGATTTCAACTAATTCCTTCATTCTGCAATCCTCCCGTATACTTATTTCTCAATTCCTGCCTGCTTGAACAGCTTAGCCACAGTCTCTGTGGGCTGTGCGCCATTACCGAGCCACTTTTTAGCGGCTTCAGCATCGATCTTAACAACGCTGGGCTCCTGATTCGGATCATATGTTCCGATCTGGTCGATCACGCTGCCATCTCTCGGAGATCTGGAATCTGCAACAACGACTCTATATACAGGGTGCTTCTTGTAGCCCAGTCTTCTTAATCTGATCTTTACTGCCATCTTGGTTACCTCCTTAAAATTATGTATCTACAGATCTCTAAGAGATCGTGTTGATCTTAGTTTAGAATCCAAAGGGCATGCCGCCGAATCTGCGTTTCTTCTTACCCTTCCCCATCATACCGGAGAACTGCTTCATCATCTTCTTGGACTGCTCAAAC
>CADBOW010000082.1 GCA_902796375.1 uncultured Lachnospiraceae bacterium
CGCCGGGTGCCGGTTTGACGGAATACGCTGTCTCATCTGCCGGGCACAGGCGGTATTCCTGCTCTCCCGGAATGACGAACCGGATATTCTCCGCTTCTTCCTTATGGATACGGATTCCGAACTGTTCCAGTACCCGGAGCGTGATCTCTACATAGGGACGAGATTCCAGATGCCCGGTGATCACAAGACGGGAGTCCTCTTTCAGAAGAGGAAGTGCAAAGAGCAGTCCGGTGATATATTGTGAGGAAACTCCGCCGTCGATCACATACTCTCCGGGGGTTAGCTGACCGGAGATCCGAAGCGGGTTTTCGCCCATGGGAGAAAGCCGGACGCCGTGACGCTCCATTTCCTCGTAAAGAGGAGAAAGCGGCCGCTCCGGAAGTCGGCCTTCCATGTGAAATGAGGCTTCGAGTCCGAGAGCCCCTGCAACCGGGAGCAGGAAACGAAGCGTAGAGCCGCTTTCGCCGACCTGCAGATGGACTTCATCTGCGTCCGGACCGGAATGTGATGCCGGATCTGCCTGCTGCAGATCTGGATTCTGCAGGTCTCTGCTTTGCGAATCTGAGTACTGCAGTCCGGAACCTTGCGGATCTGAATCCTGCAGTTCGGAACCTTGCATTTCTGAATTCTGCATGTCCGGTGGCTGCAGCCCGCGGCACAGGTATCCCTCCGGTGTGCGTTCGATCAATGCTCCCATCGCCGAGAGACAGGCGGCAGTCGCCTCGATGTCCCTGGAGGTTTCAGGGCACACCAGCTGACAGGCCTTCCCGGACAGGGCGGCGGCGATCAGAAGCCGGTGCGCATGGGATTTTGAAGGAATGGCGTTGATACGCCCGCCGGCGGGTTTCGCCGGATGCGTAAGGTAGGCCAGGTCCTCCTGAAATTGAATATAGGTTTCACTCATTTTGAACTCCATTGTATTATTTCTGCGTTACTTTCCGGCTATTTACCGTCCACTGCTTCCTTGGCCATTTTTCCTTCATGCAGAAGCTCCCAAAGCCTTTTCCGGTCCTCCTCCTTCAGAGCATCCCGGTATTCGGAGAGGGAATGCATGATGGATTCGATCTCCCGGATCAGGTTATCCCGGTTATCCATGAAGATCTCGGTCCACATGGTCTCATTCAGCCATGCGACACGTGTCAGATCCTTATAGCTTCCGGCGGAGAATCCGCGGTGATGAAGCGCAGTGGGGCTTTTCATATATGCATTTGAAACTATGTGGGCCAGCTCTGAGGTGAAGGCAATCATTTCGTCATGCTTTTCAGCCGAGCAGATGGTGATCCTTCCAAACCCGCAGGGCTGGAAAATAGCCTTGGCGGTTGCAAGGATATCGAATTCCGTCACATCATCCGGAACCAGGATCATGGATGCGCCCTTAAACAGAGTGGAGGAGCTGTGCCTGTATCCGGATGTTCTTTTTCCGGCCATGGGATGTCCGCCGATGAAGTTAAACCCCTTTTCCTCCGCGAGCGGGAAGAGGGCATGACATACATTGCGCTTGAGTCCTCCGGTATCGATCACGTATGCTCCCGGACGGATCCGGTCCGCAATGGATCTCACATAGTCGATGATGGCCTCCGGATAGAGAGCCACAAGGATCAGGTCGCACTCCGGAATGGCTTCTTCCGTCAGCTTGTCGTCCAGGGTTCCGTCCTCCATTGCAGCGGTAACGGCTGTCGGATCCAGGTCCGTCCCCAGGATCCGGCATTCGGTGTTCTCGCGATAGGCTTTCGCGAAGGAACCGCCGATCAGTCCGAGACCTACGACTCCGATGGTATTTACATTTGCAAATGAAAAATCAAATTCCATAGAATAATCCTTCCTTCCGGTCACTTTGACGCGTTAAAGTAAAAAAGTATCTCTATCAATATAGCATGTCTGGGTGAAAAAGACAAGATTGGAATCATTTCTTGTAAAATGAAGGAAACCGTGCTAAGGTGTTCGCATGAATAAAAAGGCTTCACAACTGAATCTGCTCCGGTCGGATCATACCAAGGGGATCCTCTGCGTGATCGTAGCGGCGTTTGGATTTTCTCTTATGACATTCTTCGTCCGGCAGTCCGGGGATCTGCCCACACTGCAGAAGGCATTCTTTCGAAATGCATTTGCGGCGGTGATCGCAGTGGGTACCCTCATCGCCGGCGCCCGGAAAGGAGAAGCAAAAAGAGAGTATTCTTCCTTTATTAAACCGGGCTGCGGCAAGGAGATCTTCTTTCGCTGTCTTTTCGGGACCTCCGGAATGATAGCGAATTTCTATGCGGTGGACCACCTGGGCATCGCAGATGCCAATATGTTGAATAAGCTGTCTCCTTTTTTTGCGATCCTTCTGTCGATCCCGATCCTGAAGGAGAAGCCCTCCAGGCTGGACTGGGCCAGCGTGCTGATCGCTTTCTTCGGAGCGCTGCTGATCATCCGCCCGGGGACGAATCTCCAGCTGGTTCCGGCTTTGCTGGGTCTGTACGGCGGATTCGGGGCAGGAACGGCATACGTGTTTGTGCGGGCCCTGGGCCGGAAGGGGGAGAGAACTCCGGTGATCGTTCTCTGCTTTTCCCTGTTCTCCTGCCTTGTTACGCTTCCCCAGCTGATCTTTGCATTTCATCCCATGACGGGGCAGCAATGGCTGTTCCTCTGCCTGGCTGGGATTTTCGCTGCATTGGGCCAGTTCGGGATCACAACGGCCTACAAATATGCCCCGGCGAAGGATATCTCGGTCTTTGATTATACGCAGGTGGTCTTTGCCGCACTGCTGGGGATCCTGTTCCTGGGGGAAACGCCGGTACCCCTCAGCATCGCCGGTTACGTTATTATAATAGGAACTGCATTTTACCGCTGGCATATAATAAAGACGACTGTGAAATAAATGGGAAGCAGACCGGAGTGATCATCAGATCCGCCAATCTACAAAATCTTGCGGTGGTCCTGATTCCGACCCCAAGGAAAGTTATGGGAGATGATCTGAATTTCGATTATCGTCAAAAATTCTTTGTGAATTTTGCTGAAATAGCCATAGAGTATTGCATTTTTTGACCAAAGGTGATAAACTTACGTAAGTCGTAAAAATGTCTCAGGTATTATCGGGGCAAAATATAAGGAGGGAAAGTGAATGAAGCGTGGAAAGTACGCACTTCTGGCTGGCGCGATCGTAATTGCTTCGGTAGTTACTCCGGCAATTGATACGGAAGCAAAGGCTTCAGGTGAGTGGAAACAGGACAGCAAGGGCTGGTGGTTCCAGACCGAGCAGGGACGCGGCAATGGTTATGCCAAATCTGAGTGGGTAAATGGTTACTGGCTGGATGCCCAGGGATATTGGACATACAAGGCAATCGGTAAGTGGAAGAAGGATTCCAAGGGCTGGTATTTCATCGATACCAATAAGTGGTATCCGAAGAATCAGTGGCAGACGATCGACTACAAGACATTCTATTTCAATTCTGACGGATACATGGCTAAGAGTGAGTTCATCAAGGGCCGTTTCGTCAATAAGAATGGTGTTGCTACCACTACTAAGGACGGTAAGTGGAAGAAGGGTAAGGGAGCAAATGCCGGCAAGCTTTGCTATACTTACAACAAGACAAAGGTTCTGAAGAACGGTTGGTACAGAATTGATGGCAGAGATTACTATTTCGATGCTAAGGGCTGGCTCGTTTCCTGGAAGGTTGCAAAGATCGGAAAGCAGATCTATGCATTCGACGCAAAGGGACATCAGAAGAAGTACACCAAGATCACCATGGGTAAGACTGTAAACGCTACTCTTACCTTTACACTGACAAAGAAGAACAAGGCTAAGGCAGCTGCAGATATGAATTCTCTTCTGGGTACCATCACAAAGTCCGGTACCAAGAAGGTGATCTCCATCGATGGCAAGGCTGTTACCATTCAGAACAAGAAGGGTACCATCTATGTAGGCAAGCAGACACTTGTTAAGTACATCAAGAGCAAGGCTGCAGGCACCATCGTTGTTAAGGGCAAGGGCAAGGTTAGCAAGCTCTTCGACGTACTGAAGTTCAAGGCACTTGGTTCCAAGTACAAGACTTACAATTACTCGATCAAGATCGGTAAGGTTAAGTTCACAAGCTTCGGTGTTAAGTCTGACTATGTATCATTCGTAGTAGACGGCAAGAAGTATCAGGGTCTCTACCTGAACGAGAAGCTGTTCATGCTTGGCGATGTATCCAAGGCTCAGTTCGTTAAGACTCTTAAGGCTAAGGGCGCATTCGGTACAACAAAGGTTCTGAAGAACACAAAGAAGAAATAAGTAATAAGTTCTAAAGATTAGGATTAAGCTGTTAGGCGGGCACGCTTAACAGCTTAATTCTGTCTAGTGGAAAAACGGGAAAAGACAGATGCGGCGTATCATCAGGAAAATACCACATATCGTACTTGGATTGATCCTTTTCGGTGCTGTTCTGCTGAGCTGGCCTCAGCAGGCGGTCTGGGCCGGTGGGATCAACGGACCGGAAGCTTCCGTCCTTGGCGTGGCCGGTGGTACATTTTCCTATAAGGGAAAGACCTACAAGGCATATTCCAGCTACGTCAGCAGCCTGTACAGTTATCTGGCGCGGGATGATGTGGACCTTTCATCGGATCAGGCAAGCAACGCCATCAGTTATATCTATTCCAACGTGGGCACTGCCATCGCAAATGGCTATGTATATGAGGTGGGAGGCGAGGATGATCCGGATAACCAGAAGCCGGAAGGACCGGAGATAGAGACTGAACCCGAAACGACCGCTACCACCGAAAGGACCACCGGGACAGAGAACAAACTCATCTTAGTGCCCGATGACGAACGGAATGCCGCAGAAGCCACGGCCACATCCCGTACGGATGAGCGTCGTACAGAGAAACGAAATGATAAAGAAAAAGAGACCTCGACGGAGATAGAGGATATTTTTTCCAAGATCGAGGATGATCAGAATACAAAGCAGCAATTAGATGAACGTGTAAAGCCGGAGGAGGCGGAAGCAAGCGCAACCATCCGGGAAGACTCCATCGTGATCGATACCGGAGACGGGGATACGATCGAGCTGGACAGCAACCAGAGGATCGTACCGGAGGGCTGGACACTGACACTGGTGATCGTGGGGATCGTAACCTTCTCGCTGGCCGTTGTTGCATGCTTGATTCTGATCTTTAAGAAATGCATGCGTTTCGGAAAGAGCGATCGGAAGAAACCCATGCAGGGTCACAGAAAGAGAAGGAAGATCCGTAAGATCTGCCGTCGTATCCTTACGGTAACCACTGCGGTCAGTATCGCCGGAATCTTTCTCATCATGGCACTTTTTGTGATCGTCTTTAATAACAGCCGGATCCTGCAGAATGTTCAGGACAGCGGCTATTTCCGTTATGCATATATTGAATATCTGACGGAATTGGGTAAAAATGAAAAAGATACTACTGAGGTTTCCGAGCAGGTTGACATGTCATATGATGATTTTGTCATCCGTGAGAAACAGGCAACGGAGCAGCTGCTTCAGGGAAACCGGGATGTGAAATATCAGCAAAGTAATGTGGCGCCCTATGTGCTGCGCCTCAAGGAGGATATGCAGACCTCCATGCTGATCAGCGGAATCCTCTTTGTTCTCAGTACGATCCTGGGGTGCGTATTCACGATCTTTATGGATCTTCGACGGGATCGGGGCATTCGTATGATCGCCGTTTCGGAGATCATCGGAACCGCATTTGCGGGTGTGCTGACGATTCTGCTGCTGCTGTTGAATCCGGCGAAGCATCTGTTTATAGAGCCTGATTATCTGTATCTTTTCTTTAAGAATCACGTGGACTGGATGATACGGGTTCTTTCCGTGATCTCGGTTTTCGGAATTGTACTTGGAATGACTCTGGTCGGTCTGTATTTCGGACGGCGTAAGGAAAAGGGAAACTAAGAGGTAGTCATGGAATTATTCGATATGCATTGTCATATTCTTCCGGGTGTTGACGATGGATCCAGGGATATGGAAATGTCTCTCGACATGCTTCAGATCGCTTACGAAGAGGGAACGCGAAAGATCGTTCTCACACCCCATTATATGATCGGGAGAAATCGTTACGAAAGCCCTTCGGTGCTGAAGGAGCGGTTTGAACAGCTGAAAGCGGAGGCGGAGGAGAGATATCCGGAGATCACGTTATATCTGGGAAATGAGATCCTTTATGAGGAGGGTGTCGTGGATCTGCTGAAAAGCGGTCAGATCCATACGATGAACGGGACAAAATATGTTCTGATCGAGTTTAATGTTCAGACTCCCTTCCGTCAGATACGGGAAGCGGTCCGCCTGCTGTCCGAGGCCAGATTCCGGCCGGTGATCGCGCATGTGGAACGGTATTACTGTCTGACGAAGCGCATGGAACGGATCTGTGAGATACTGGATATGAAGGCACTGCTTCAGATGAACATTTCCAGTGTCGACGGTGGTTTTCTGAACGAGAGCAAGCGCTGGTGCAGGAAGCTTCTGAAGGAAGGCTGTATCACATTCCTCGGAACGGATGCGCATAATGTTGACAGCCGTGCTCCCTATTCTCAGGAATTTATCCCCTGGCTGCGGAAACACTGCGGAGATGATGAAACAGAATATATGCTCACCGGAGCGGCAGAGATGATGGTCCGGGGAGATTATATAGATTAGTAACAGAAAAAAGAATTGGGTTAGGAGTTCTCATGGAAGAGAGATACGAAGAGACGGAGATAGATCTGGTTGAGGTCTTTCACGTACTTGTTTCTAAAATTTGGTTTATCATATTACTGTCAGCCCTTGGCTTTGGAATGATGATCGGTTATACGATGCTGTTCGTAAAACCGACCTACAGCAGTTCCTCGACCATTTATATTCTGACGAAGACCACAAGCATCACCAGTCTTGCGGATTTTCAGATCGGTACTCAGCTGACGCAGGATTACAAGGTTATCATCACAAGCCGGCCGGTTCTGGAGGAAGTGATCGAGAATCTCGGGTTAAATACGAATTATGAGGCGTTGAAGAAGAAAATCAGCGTAAATAATCCGGATAATACCCGATTCCTGGAGATTACGGTTACGGATAATGATGCTTATCTCGCAAAGAAGATCGTAGATGAACTGACGGATGTTTCCGTAAAGAATACTGCGTCTGTCATGGAGACACAGCCGCCGAATATCATGGATTACGGTCAGATTCCCGAGTCGCCGATCGCTCCCAGCATGAAGAAGAACGGTATCATCGGAGGACTGCTGGGACTGGTTCTGGCCTGCGCCATCATTATCATCAGTTATATGATGAATGATTCCATTAAGACAGGTGAGGATGTTGAGCGTTATCTGGGCCTGAATGTACTGGGTATGATCCCCCTGGAGGAAGGCGTTTCCAAACGGAAGACCCATGGACATGACCGGACGGGGCGGAATTCCAGAAGACGGAAGAAGCATGTGGCTTAATAGATGCGAAAAGGAGATAAACCTTGGCACAGCAGATTAGATTTGAGAATATCAAGGATCTTGATTTTAAGACGAATGAGGCCTATAAGCGGGTTCGTACGAACATCACCTTCTCCGGAGAGGATATCCGGGTAGTAGCAGTGACCAGTTCGATACCGAATGAGGGAAAATCAGAGGTTTCCTTCCGGATGGCCCAGTCCTTTGCGGAGGACGGAAAGAATGTTTTGTATATCGACGCGGATATTCGTAAGTCCGTAACCATCGCCCGTTACGACGTGGATAAGGAGACGAAGGGACTTTCCCATTATCTGTCCGGTCAGACGAAGAATCTGGACGATGTGATCTATGAGACCAATATCGAGAATATGTCCGCCATCTTTACCGGGGCGAAGGCACCGAATCCGGCAGAGCTTCTGGGACGCCCGAAATTCGCAAATATGATCGAGAGTCTCAGGGAGCGGTTTGATATGATCGTGATCGACTGTCCTCCTCTGGGAAGCGTTATTGATGCAGTTCTGGTTGCAAAGAACTGCGATGGTACAATCCTGGTGATCGAATCGGACAATGTCAGCTATAAGGTGGTTCAGAATGTGAAGAAGCAGCTGGATCAGAGTGAATGTAAGATCCTGGGCGTGATCCTGAATAAGGTTCAGGTCGGCGGTAAGGGCTATTATGGCTATTACAAGGGATATTACGGTTACTATGATGATTACGGCTATGGCAATGAAGACGGTGATGCTGAAGGGAAAGCATCGGGAAAGAAGAAAAAATAGCATATCCGGATATATGAAGATAAGGGTGGGACCGGCTGAACAGGCCGATGCCCATCCTTGTTCATTTCCGGATCCCGACGCCGGAGCCGAAAGCCTTGCCAGAAATGGTGAAGTGTGATACATTTAGGGTTGGTGCTGAGATAAGAAACAGGAGGAATTGATCCATGAGTATGAATCCGGAATTCAATCTGAACGAAGAGGTGCTGGATGAGTGGCTGGTCACAGCGGAACAGAAGAGAATCTGGCAGGTAGAGCTGAAGCTGACGGAGGAACTGTATCGTGTCTGCAAAAAGCACGGGATCCGTCCTGTGGCGGGATTCGGAACACAGCTGGGTGCTGTGCGTCACGGAGGCTTCATTCCCTGGGATAATGATATGGACTTCATTATGTCCCGCGCGGATTACAATAAACTGAGAAGACTGGCCGGCGAGTTCCGTGAGCCCTATTTCCTCCAGACAGTGGAAACAGAGGACGGAAAATGGTTCCGTGGCTGGACCCGTCTGGTGGATTGCAATACCACCTGTATCACACCGAAGGATATGGCAAATCCGAATGCGCATCAGGGTATCTACATCGACATTTTCCCGATGGATAAGAATCCGGATCCGGCAGATAAGGTGAAATGTAAGAAATTTGCATTTCAGGTACAGCTGCTCCGGTACCTCTGCCTGCTGAAGGTATATGGTAAGCAGGAGATCAAGGGCGGGATCCTGAAGCGGCTGGTGGGACATGTGCTGAATTTCCTCCTGAAGCCGGTGAAGGCTGAGAAGATCTGCCATCGTTTCGACCTGGTCTGCCAGAAATATAATAAAACGGATTTTGACGGGTACAGCGCCGTAGCGTTCGGTTACGGAAAGAATACCCGGTATCAGTATATGCATACGAAATCCCAGCTTCGTCCGCTGAAGACGACGAAGTTTGAGAATATTCAGGTGGAGATCCCGCAGAATTATGATGCTTATCTGAAGAGCATTTACGGAGAGAAATATATGGAGTTCCCGTCCATGAAGGACAGAGAGTTCCATTATCAGAATATTATGAACCCGGACCTTCCCTATAAGGATTGGAAGCCTGAGGAACAGCAGTAGATCGGGGAGAGACAGATGAATATAGCAGTGATACTTGCGGGAGGCGTCGGCAGCCGTCTGGGAGCCGATATCCCGAAACAGTTTATCAAGGTTCTGGATAAGCCGGTGATCGCTTATACGATCGAGGCATTTCAGAAGCATAATGAAGTGGATGCGATCCTGATGGTCTGCGTGCATGACTGGATGGAGGAGATGCAGCGGATCTGTGACGAGTATGGATTCACGAAGGTGAAATGGATTACGGAGGGCGGAGATACATTTCAGGAATCCGTAATGAACGGAGTTCATTTTCTGGACGGAAAGGTGGATCGGAAGGATATTCTGCTGATCCATTTCGGAGCGTCTCCCTTTATCGAAGAGCCGGTGATCACGGATGCGATCCGGGTATGCAGGGAGAAGGGAAATGCCATCTCCACTACGGATTTCCTGCTTCTGTCCGGAGTCAAGAAAAAGACTACCTCGGTGACGGATCCCGAAAATTATACCACCGAGTATATCAACCGGGATACGGTAGCATGTATGAATACACCCCACGCCTTTCAGTATGGCTTTATCGATGATATGTACAGAGAGGCGGTGGAGACCGGCGTGATCAATGAGGTGGAGCCTCATACCACCACTCTGATGTACAAGATGGGTCTTCCGATCTATTTTTCCTATGGAATGCAGACCAATATCAAGATCACCCGGGCGGAGGATCTGGACCTGTTTGAGGGGTATGTTCTGATGCGGCAGAGACGAGCCGCCGAGGCCCGGGGACAGGAGAAAGAACGGTAAAATGGATACAGTTGGCAAAAAGGCTCTCAAGGCCGGAACGTGGTATACGATCTGTACATTTATCCTGAAGGGATTGTCCTTTCTGACAATGCCGATCTTTGCGCGGATCATGTCCACGGAAGATGTCGGTATTTATTCAAATTATGTATCATGGATCGCCATTCTTACGACGGTTCTGACACTGGATCTGTATACGTCCGTAAATCTTGCTCATTTCGAATATGATGATGATATTTACGGATTTATGTCAACCGTTACGCTGTTCGGAACTGCAGTGACAGCGGGCTTCTATGCCATCGCCTGCATTTTCGTGGATCAGGTAACGGACTGGCTGGGTATGTCAGAGTATATGATGCATATCATGTTCCTCTATCTGCTGGTACACCCGGCGATCAACGTATTACATGTAAAATTCAGAGTATATCTGCAATACAAATATACGATCATCACCTCTCTGGTACCGGCCATCGCTTCTGTGCTGATCTCACTGGGGCTTGTGCTCATTGTACCGGAGGACGGGCAGCTGACGGCCAGAGTAAGCGGGTATTACGGAGTCTGGATCCTGTTTTCCGCTGCGATCTACGCATACGTGGTCATGAAGGGAAGAAAGTTCAAGATGGAGTATGTGAAGTTTGCACTTCCCATTGCACTTCCCATGGTGCTTCATCTGCTGTCCAATTCCCTTCTTTCCTACAGTGACCGTGTTATGATCAAGCGGTTCTGCGGTGACACGGAGACTGCATACTATGCGACGGCCTACAGCTGTGCCATGGTTGTTTCCATTCTGTGGAATGCCATGAACCAGGCCTGGGCCCCCTGGGTTTATGAGAAGCTGCATCGGGGCGAGGACCAGGATATCGGCAAGGTCTCCAAGCCCATCGTGCTGATCTTCGCAGGCGGGGTGCTGCTTCTGACATTGATGGCACCGGAGCTTCTGCTGGTCATGGGCGGAAGGAAATATCTGCCTGCGGTCTATGTCATTCCGCCGGTTATGCTGGGATATATCGCGCAGGTATTGTATACCATGTATGTCAATATCGAGTTTTATTATAAGCAGCAGAAACAGATCATGAAGGGTACCATGGCTGCGGCTGTGCTGAACATCATCCTGAATCTGATCTTCATTCCCATATTCGGTTATGTGGCATCGGCATATACCACACTGGTGGGTTATATCGCGCTTTTCTTCTTCCATTATCTCTTTGTGAAGAAAATGGGTAAGCATAAGATCTATAATCTGCGGTTTAATCTTTATGTTCTGTTTGGTTCCATCGTGGTCGGAATTCTGATGACCTTCCTGTATGAGCTGACGGTCCTTCGGTGGATCGTGGTGGCCGGAGTGGCCGGGGCGGCCTTCGTTTTTGTATGGCAGCGCCGGAGGGAACTGAAGAAGTGCCTGAAGAAGAAGGATATAGAAGGAATACTGAAGATCTGCAAGCTGATGTAGCTGCGGACCTGTCGCCGGCAACGATGCAGATCGGACCGCTGACAGTATCGCGGACAGAAGCACAATCAGAAGCACAAATAGAAGCATAGATGAGATCTGTAAATGCACATCGGAGCATTTTCGGATCAGAATAATCATTATATTTAAGAAAGAACGAGGAGAGGGACATGAGCAACGTAGCACTGATCATAGCAGGAGGCTCGGGAAATCGGATGCATCAGGATATTCCGAAGCAGTTTCTGACCGTAAATGAGAAGCCGGTCATAGTATATACCCTGGAGGCATTTGAGAATCATCCGGAGGTGGACGCCATCGCCGTTGTCTGCATCGCAGGCTGGGAGCAGGTTCTCAGGGCCTATGCCAAGCAGTTCAATATCACAAAGCTGAAGCATGTGATCCCCGGCGGAGAGAACGGACAGGGCTCCATCCGAAACGGGGTATATGAACTGGAGAAGCATTATGATGCAAATGATCTGGTGCTGATCCATGATGCGATCCGTCCCATGGTGTCGGCGGAGATCATTTCCGATAATATCCGTGTGGCTCTGGAAAACGGGAACGCCATCACAGTCATTCCCTGTGCGGAGGCCATGATGCAGACGGAGGACGGGCTGGTGTCCGTGGGAAGCTATCCCAGAGACCGGCTGAAGAGAACCCAGACACCTCAGGCCTTCCGGATCGGTGAGATCGCCGATCTGCACCGGAGAGCGCTGGAAGCAGGGATCACAAATTCTGTGGCTTCCTGTACTCTGAAGATCGAAATGGGAGAGCAGGTATATTTCTCTGCCGGATCCGAGAAGAATATCAAGCTGACGACCGTGGAGGATCTGGACATTTTCAAGGCACTTCTTGCCGCTAAGCGTGCAGACTGGTTGAAGTAGGCATTTCACAGCAGGAAGATCAGACGATACTTCGATCATAAGGAAGGCGGAGGGATAGAATATGATCTACAACAGCAGCAGATGGTTTTCGGATATCGATCGGGTTACGGAGCAGGCGCTTCCTTTCCTGGGGGAGCTGGCTGGAAAGTCCGTTCTGATCACAGGCGCTGCAGGGCTGGTGCTTTCTCCGGTTGTGGACATCCTGATCCGGTACAATGAAACCCATGATACACCCATCCGGATCCTGGCAGCAGGCCGGTGGCTGGAGGAAATGACAGGACGATTCGGGACGTATTGTGATAAGCCCTATTTCCAGTTCCTGGTCTATGATGCGGCCAGGACAGATAATCGGATCCAGGTGCATGCGGATTACATGATCCATGGAGCAAGCAATGCATCTCCGGACATGATCGTGAAGGAACCGGTGGAGACCATGATGAGTAATTTCACCGGAATGAAATATCTTCTGGATGTTGCCAGAGAACAGGGGACGAAGCGCCTTCTCTACATCAGCTCCAGTGAGATCTATGGAAAGAAGGAGGGAGATCAGCCCTACCGTGAAGGAGAGTACGGATATATCGATCTTCTGTCGGCCAGAAATTCCTATTCTGTGGGAAAGCGTGCGGCAGAAACCCTGTGCGCCTCCTATGCAGCGGAATATGGGGTCGAGTCGGTGATCGTCCGGCCGGGACATATTTACGGCCCCACCGCATCACCCATGGACAGCCGCGTGGCTTCGGCCTGGTCCTATGCGGCGGCCAGAGGAGAGGATCTTGTGATGAAGAGCGACGGTGCGCAGTTGAGAAGCTACTGTCACTGTCTGGACTGTGCTTCGGCGATCCTTACCGTTCTTCTGCGGGGCGAAAATGTTCATGCTTACAACATTTCCAATCCGAATGCCATTGTAAGCATCAAGGAAATGGCCCAGCTCCTGACAAAGGCGGCCGGAGTTCAGCTTCGGATGGAGCTGCCGACGGAAGCGGAACGAAAGAGCTTTAACCCCATGAGTAATTCTTCCCTGGACAGTACCGGACTGGAAGGCCTGGGCTGGAAGGGAGTCTTCGATGCACCCTCCGGGTTTGCCGAAACGGTTGAGGTGCTGAAGGAAATGGGTGTTTCGTGATAAAAATGGAAATAAAATACAGATGTTAAACGAGGGTGGAATCGCCATAAGGCGGTTCCATCCTTTATTGCGTTAAGCGTCGAATCGACCAAGCCGGGAGGCGCGGACGCTGCAGCTCGGTGGACGCTGCA
>CADBOW010000083.1 GCA_902796375.1 uncultured Lachnospiraceae bacterium
CTTGCTTCGCAAGTACGAAAAACAGAAAAGGCCATGGGTTCATGCAAGCATGACCCATGGCCTTTTCTGTTTTTCTACTTGGAATAATCACTTACATCATTCCCATGCCCGGGTTTCCTGCGGGCATAGCGGGTGTATCTTCCTTGATGTCGGCTACTACAGATTCGGTAGTCAGCAGTGTGGAAGCGATGGATGTTGCATTCTGAAGTGCGGTACGGGTAACCTTTACGGGGTCGATGATACCGGACTCAACCATGTTTACATACTCTTCCTTATATGCATCAAAACCGATGGAATCATCAGCCTCTTTCACCTTGTTCACGATCACTGCGCCTTCCAGACCTGCATTGGATGCGATGTGGAACAGCGGAGCCTCCATAGCCTTGCAGATGATCTTTGCACCGGTCTTCTCATCACCCTCAAGGGTGTCAGCCAGTGCAGCCACCTTCTTGATGGCATGTACATAAGCAGCTCCACCACCGGAGATGATACCTTCTTCCACTGCCGCACGGGTTGCGTTCAGCGCATCCTCCATACGAAGCTTGGCTTCCTTCATCTCGGTCTCGGTAGCAGCGCCAACCCGGATCACAGCAACACCGCCGGCCAGCTTAGCCAGACGCTCCTGCAGCTTCTCACGGTCGAAATCCGATGTGGTCTCACCGATCTGGGTCTTGATCACATTTACACGCTCTGCAATGGCAGCCTTGTCGCCCTCACCATCAACGATGGTGGTGTTCTCCTTGGTTACCTTTACGCTCTTTGCATGACCCAGCTGAGCCATGGTAGCGTCCTTCAGCTCGTAGCCGAGTTCGGAGGAGATCACTGTACCTCCGGTCAGGATCGCGATATCCTGAAGCATATCCTTACGACGATCGCCGTAGCCCGGAGCCTTAACGGCAACAACGTTAAATGTACCGCGGAGCTTGTTAACGATCAGGGTGGTCAGTGCCTCGCCCTCAACATCCTCAGCGATGATCAGAAGCTGAGAACCGGACTTAACGATCTCCTCCAGTACCGGAAGGATATCCTGGATATTGGAGATCTTCTTGTCTGTGATCAGAATGTAGGGATTCTGAAGCTCAGCAACCATTTTCTCCATATCAGTGGACATATAAGCAGATACATAACCGCGATCGAACTGCATTCCTTCAACCAGATCCAGCTCTGTCTTCATGGTCTTGGATTCCTCAACGGTTATGACACCATCCTTGGAAACCTTCTCCATAGCATCTGCTACCAGTTCGCCAACCTCCTCGTCGCCTGCGGAGATGGCTGCAACCTTTGCGATCTGCTCCTTGCCGCTGATCTGCTGGCTCATATCGGAGATTGCCTGAACTGCTGCTGTACATGCCTTCTTCATTCCCTTACGAAGAACGATGGGATTTGCTCCTGCTGCCAGGTTCTTCATACCTTCATTGATCATTGCCTGTGCCAGAACAGTTGCTGTTGTGGTACCGTCACCGGCCACATCATTGGTCTTGGTAGCAACCTCTTTTACCACCTGGGCACCCATATTCTCAAAAGCGTCTTCCAGGGTGATCTCCTTTGCAATAGTCACACCGTCATTTGTGATCAGGGGTGCACCGTAGGACTTATCCAGGACTACATTTCTGCCCTTGGGTCCGAGTGTGACACGTACTGTATCCGCCAGCTGATTTACTCCGTTTTCCAGTGCCTTTCTTGCTTCAGCACCATACTTGATTTCCTTAGCCATTTTTATCGTCTCCTTATGATTTCACTTTGTTTTTGATACATTAAGATCCTTCGCCGCGATTCAGGATTACTCTACAACCGCGAGGATATCGTCCTGGCGAACGATGGTATATTTCTCCTCACCCAGGGTTACATCTGTTCCTGCGTACTGGGAATAGATCACCTTCTGGCCGACTTCTACATTCATGGGGATGGTCTTTCCATCTTCCACCTTGCCGGGGCCTACTGCAACCAACTCGGAATACTGGGGCTTCTCCTTGGAATTCCCGGTCAAAATGATTCCGGACTGTGTGGTCTCTTCCACCTCAGCCTGCTTTAATACAACTCTGTCACCTAACGGTTTTACATTCATTTTACTATTCCTCCTTCGAATGATTTAGCACTCATGTTCTCTGAGTGCTAACACAAATAACATTGTACCGCATTTCACAAAAAAATCAACCCCTAATTCATTTTTTTTCCGTATTTTCGCCATAATCCCACCAACGGAAAATCCCGCCGGAATTCCGGGGGACGCATTCGTCTCCGTGAACCTGCGGCGGGATAGTCAGCCCTTAGAAACTATTCACATATATCATTAAAATGTTGCAGTCGCGCACCTGCACTCATAACTGCAGACACCTTAGATACGTTGTATCGGTTACAGCGCAGCAGCGGAATCATCGTTTTTCTCAACCGCAGGATGCATCTGTTCACGCTCCTGCAGCCGTTCCATCTGCTTGCGGTCGATCTCCTTCTGCTTCTCACGCAGTTCTCTTCGCTGTTCGCGGATCAGGCTGTGCTGCTCGTCACGCTGCTGTTCGATCAGCTCCATCTGCTGGTCCAGCTGCTGATCCCGGAGCTCCTTCTGGATACTCTTCTGCTGATCCCGAAGCTCCTTCTGCTGTTCCTTGTGAAGCTTCTGCTGTACCTTCTGCTGGATACGGAGCAGCTTCCTCTGCTCCCGCATCTCCTTCTTTTCGCTCCGGCGAAGGGTCTTCTCCTCCGGCGACAGGCTGAAGGAGGAAAGCCAGTTTCTGTAATTCACTAGAAGGCCTTCGTAGATATGCTCCAGCTTGTCACTGGTCCGGTAATCCTCCGGAGTCACCAGTCCGGACTTCTTTCCGAAGAGATTGATCCCGCTCATCTGCAGGACCTTATCCACAAACTGGGTGCAGAAATAGTTGTACTTTCTTTCTATGGAAATGTGTACCCGTGCAGCGAAAACTCCCAGATAGTTATAACCGTATTTTCTCCGGTCCGCCTTGAAATGTTCCACCGTCTGATGAACTTTTCCATACTCCTCCTCCGTCACCGGAAGCCGGAGCACCAGACACCGTGTGGTCTTCTTTCGGCCGAAGATACCTTTATCGATATCCTCGTCGATGAGACCGCAGTAGAAGGGATAATGAACCCGCTTTCTGGCGAAGCTGTACATTTCCGTCAGATTCTCGTCAAAGGCGATGGATGCATGAGCATAGGGCATGGGCTTCAGAAAGCGGATCACCTTGGAAGGGACCGTTCCCGTGCGGGACAGAAGAATATAGATATTCTTCATCCCCGGATGATCCTCCTGCCCGGCGTTCTCATCCACCCGCTCTGCCTGATCGCTCTGCAGGAGCTCCGTGATCTGGGCAGGAACATGTTCCTGGACAACCATCGCCTGTGATGCAGTTTTTCCTTTTTTCCTGTTCTTCATCATGCCCCCGGCTTATATGAACTCTTAAGCCCGACGATCCGGTTCAGAACCAGATGGTCCTCAGTGGTATCCTTCGGATCCACCGAAAAATACCCGTTTCTGATCAGCTGTACCCGCTCATACGGCTTTGCAACCGCCATGCATGCCTCCAGCTTCGCATCCGTGAGTACCGTAAGAGAATTCGGATTGAAGTTCAGTGTCCCGTCCTCATTCAGCTTACCCTTTTCCTCATCGATCAGGTTCTCATATAACCGAACCTCTGCTGTAACGGCGTCCGCCGCATTTACCCAGTGGATGGTACCCTTGACCTTCCGGGCACCTTCCTTTTCCTCATATCCGCTGCCGGATCTGGTTTCCGGATCATAGGTGCAGTGGATCACGGTGACCTGTCCGTCAGCATCCTTCTCACAACCGGTGCAGCGAACGAAGTAGGCCCCCTTCAGGCGAACCTCATTTCCGGGGAACAGGCGGAAGTACTTCTTCGGCGGTTCCTCCATGAAGTCATCCTGCTCCACATAGAGCTCTCTTGAAAATGTGACCTTGCGCACGCCGGCGTCCTCCGCGGAGTCCGGATTGTTCTCAATGGGGAACTCCTCGGTCTGTCCCTCCGGGTAATTGTCGATCACCAGCTTCACCGGTCTGAGAACGCCCATCAGGCGCGGAGCCTTGGGCTTCAGATCCTCACGGATACAGTACTCCAGCATGGGATACTCTACGGAGCTCTGAGACTTGGAGATACCAACCAGC
>CADBOW010000084.1 GCA_902796375.1 uncultured Lachnospiraceae bacterium
ACCGGAGAGCCCTATCTGGACCGGGACGCGGAATTCGATTATAAGATCATAAAAGGCGATCTCTGCTACCGGCTTTTCGCGGAGCATGGCTTTGACTGGGGCGGCGAATGGGTCGGCAAGAAGGATTACCAGCATTTTGACCTGCCGGATCAGAAGGTGGCGGAGTGGTATCCGGAGTATTTTCATTAAGGATGCAAAACTTGACAGTATGTTTGGCCCATTTTATACTGATTGAGTAACCCATTGTGGTATGAAAGGGATCGTTGATTTCGGCGGTCAGGGTTCGTTTATGAAAGAACAAGGTATATTTTTGCCCGGGATCGGGAATGCAAGGGAGCTGGGAGGTTATCCCATCGGAGACAGGCGGATCCGCCATAATATCCTGCTTCGTACCTCCAGTCTGGATCAGGCATCTCCGGAGGTAATCCGGCTGCTGCAGGAGCAGTACAGACTGCAGGCCGTTGTGGATTTCAGAATGAGCAATGAGCAGCAGAAAAAGCCGGATCCGGGGGTTCCGGGTGCGGAGCTGGTACATCTGCCGGTGCTGGAAATGGAAGATCTGACGGGAGAGGCTGATCCGGAACAGCTGGCATTTTATCGGGAGCATTCAGAGGACCGTATGGCACTGTTTCAGATGGTGTATGAAGGGGGCTGGATCAGTGATCAGTTCTATCTTCAGTTTCTGCTGGATCCCCGTGGGAAGGAAGCATATCGGGGCTTCTTTGAAGTACTTATGAGGCGCGAGGAGGGAAGGGCAGTTCTGTGGCATTGTACCGACGGGAAAGACCGTGCGGGCTGTGCCGCCATGCTGATCCTGTCCATGCTGGGAGCCGACCGGGAGCTGATCCTGCGGGATTATCTGCTGACCAACGAATACAATTCCGGGGTGCTGAATGCGATCCGTGAAAGGGTGTCAGCCGCCGGAATGCCGGAGGATAAGCTGGATCTCCTGCTCTTTATGTCCGGTGGGGTCCAGGCGAAATATATGGATCAGGCCATAGACGGGCTGATCGGGAACTACGGATCCGTAAAGGGCTATCTGGAACAGGAGCTGGGCGTGGACCGTGAAATGCAACGGCAGTTATGTGAAGGAATGCTGGAATAGGATTCATTTTCCGAAACGGTAAAATCGGACAAAACCAAAAGGCGAGGTTAATGTATTATGATGAACATGCTGGAAGAGGCCATAATCTATGCTACCGTATTGTATCAGGGAAAGGTACGGAAGTTTAAGAGTGTACCCTATATCCTGCATCCGATGGAGGTGGCCCAGATCCTGGCGACCATGTCGGATGATCAGGAACTGATCGCAGCGGGAATGCTGCATGATGTGGTGGAGGATACGGATGGAACACTGGGTGAGATTGAAAAAAGATTCGGTCCCAGAGTTGCTGCGCTGGTGGCATCCGAGTCCGAAAATGATTATCCGGGGGAAGATCCCCGGGATACCTGGAAACGCAGAAAAGAGGACTCCCTGAAGATCCTTCGGAACAGTGATGATATCGGGGTTCAGATGCTCTGGCTCGCGGATAAGCTGGCCAATATCAGGTCGCTGGCCCGGATCTATTCCGAGAACGGAGAGAAGCTTTGGACTATGCTGCATGAAAGCGATCCGGCCCAGCAATGCTGGTACTATCGCAGTGTGGCGGAAAGCGTGGAGCTTTCTCTTAACAGGACCGGCGCCTTTAAGGAGCTGATCAAGCATATCAATTCCATCTGGCCCGGGACATTTGACTCGGAGAAGACCAAATATAAGAAATACAGAGAAGTATCCATCGACGGCTGCAAGCTACTGGGCCGCGGAGCCAAGGGCGATGTATATCGATATGATGATGAGCTGGTGATCAAGGTATTTAACCGGAATAATACCTATCATGACGTGGAGCGGGAGATCGCCCTCAGCCGGAAGGCATTTATCCTGGGAATCCCCACGGAGATATCATTCGGTATCGTTTCCGTGGGCAAGCAGTATGGAGCCATGTTTGAGCTTCTGGATTCCGAAACCGTGTCCTCCTATATCGCGAAGGATCCGGGACGGGTTGGGGAATATGCGGTGATCATGGCAAATCTGGCCCGTCTGATCCATGGGGTTGAGGTTATGAAGGAGGATGGGTTCCCGGATATGAATGACACCCTTCGGGCCCGGGTCAGCGACTGCTTCGCCGGTGAGAATCCGGAACTGGCAGAGCGCTGCAGAACACTGGTAAATACGATCCCGTCCTGGAATCATCTGGTTCACGGAGATTTCCATACCGGGAATGTATTCCTGCACAACGGAGAACCTCTTCTGATCGATATGGACCGGCTATCCACGGGACATCCCATAGCCGAGATCAGCGATCTTATGTATTTCTATGAGATTCTGGGGGAGGATGACCCCATGGTTGTGGAGGATTTTATGGGATTCTCCTATAAAACGGCACAGAGCTTCTTCGATGCCTTTCTGAAGTGTTATCTGGAAACGGAGGAGGAAGACCGGATCAGGGATGTGAAGAAGAAAGCCTCTCTGCTCTGCTATATGCGGCTGATCCGCAAGTTCCGTAAGTCGAAGCAGCTGTCTGAAGAAGCCAGACAGAAGATCACTTATTATGAGAACAAGATATCGAAGCTGGTGGATGAGCTGGACACCCTGACATTCTGAGGATCTACCGGGAAGTTCACAATGTGGCAGAAGATTATGAGATGATACAGGCTGGAAAATATGAATAAGTTGGAAGAACAGGAACAACTGAATAAGGAGAAGAAAAAGAAAAAGGGAAGCCTTCTGGTACAGATCGGAACGGTGTTTGCCATCATTTTTCTTGTGGCGAGCCTCGGGTTTATTTTTCTTCAGGTGATCGGTAATTCCATGACCTATTTTGAAGCAAAGCGGGAATATCTGACGCCGTATTTGAAGTCTACACAGGCAGAGGAAGAAAAGTATATCACAAATATAGAATGGTTTGTAGAATACTGGCGGCAACATCCTCAGCAGATCCGGGCTGAGACTATGTCACCCTCGGTTCAGAATGACGAATACATCTCGTATGCCACCCTGACATATTCGGAAACGGTCACACCGGAGGAACTGGATGCAATGCCGGAGCAAAAGAAGAATATCGTGGCGGCGATCGCGTATCAGACCTTCTGCAGATATATCGGTCTGGGTCAGTGGCAGACGAGGACGGAACAGCTTTTTGTGATCGATGTGAATCCGGATACCATCGGATTCATCTACGAGATCGGAAGGGACTGGACCGATTTTGAGGGTTATTTCTTAGGAGATTATATGTGGGAGGATCCGGATGAAATCCCTTCGATCATCAAGGATTATTCAGCCGGCAAGAGCACGGAGATCCGATATGAAAGGCAGGACTACGGAAAGGAACAGGCATACTATTATATCGGTTATTATCCGGTTGTGAAAAACGGGAAGATCCTCTATGTGATCTGCGTTGTGCATGACTGGAGTGAATACCATTCCGCATTGATACAAACGCTGATCATATTGGGTGTGATCAGTGTTGCGATCCTGATCATTGCCGGCTTTGTTCTTCTGATGTTTGTCAATCGGATCGCTGTAAAACCGCTGAGGAGAGTTCAGTTTGCAGTACGTAAGTACCGGAAGGATAAGGACAGCGAAGATGTGATCGAAAAAATGAATCGCATCAACGAGCGGAATGAACTGGGCGAGCTTTCCATGGATCTGTCCGACCTGGTGGTGGAGCTCAATCGGTATAATGCTGAGAATTCACAGCTGATCGGCGAAAGGAAGCGGGTGGAAGCGGAGCTTTCCCTTGCATCTGCAATCCAGAACGGTGTTCTGCCGAAGGTATTTCCGGAGGAGAAGGATTACCGGCTCTATGCATCCATGACCCCTGCCAAAGAGGTGGGCGGTGATTTCTATGATTTCTTCTCCGTTGATGATACCCATGTGGGTCTTGCGATCGGAGATGTCTCGGGGAAGGGCGTGCCTGCGTCCCTGTTTATGATGATCACCAAGCTGCTGATCAAACAGTATGCGATGGCAGGAAATTCTCCGGCAGATGTGCTGAAGAGAACCAATGATCTGATCTGTGCGGAAAATGAAACTGAAATGTTCGTTACTGCCTGGTTTGGTATTTTGGACCGTACCACAGGAAAGGTCATTGCATCCAGCGCAGGTCATGAGTATCCGATCCTGCGGGACAAAGAAGGGGATTTCAGGCTGCTGAAGGATAAGCACGGATTCGTTCTCGGCGGAATGGAAAACAGCAAATACAAAGAATATGAGATTCAGCTGGAACCGGGAGCAACCCTGTTTGTATACACGGATGGTGCCGCAGAGGCGACAAATGCGGAGAATGAACTCTTCGGAACCGATCGGATGCTGGAAGCGCTGAATCGGAAACCGGAGCTGCAGCCGGATTCGCTCTGCAGAGCCATGACAACAGCTATCCATGTCTTTGTGGGAGATGCACCGCAGTTTGATGATCTGACCATGCTGTGCGTTCGGTACAACGGATGGGAAGAAGAAGGACGTACGGAAGAAACTGAATCAGGACGAGGATGACATCGTGGCAGGATATTGGTAGGACAGATTCCGGATCAGTGAAGGAAGGCTACCATATGGAAGTGGTGGTAAAGGACGGAGAACCCCAGCTCGTCCAGGTGAAGGATGAGGCCACGGAAGCTTCCGAAGCGGATTATTATGATACTCAGGCGGAGAAATATAAGGGCCATTCTTCCATCGCTGATGACGGATCCGGAAGTACATTGCTCCTGGCCATCAGCAAGAGTCAGAATGCAACGGAGTTTATTCATGTAAAGATCAACAAAGACGGACAGATCGTCATTTCCACGGGTGAGGAACCGAAGGAGTAACAGGAGATCTGAGCGCCGTTGGATACAGAGGACGGATACAGATATGCACTTTGGGTTTTCCTACGTCGGACTGATCTATCTGGTTCTGCTTTTTGTGCCGAACATTCTGTGGACGAAGAATCAGCCGAAGGATTATAAGGAATATGTAAAAAAAGAGAACAGGTTCCTGTTGTTTCTGGAACGAACGGGAGAGATCCTGGTTACCTGCGTGGCGGTCATTTTCTCGGATTTTAATCTGAGAAAATGGACAGCCTGGTGCTGGTGGCTCGTGATCTCTTTTCTGCTTATGGTTCTCTATGAGATCTACTGGGTTCGGTATTTTCGCAGTGAAAAGACCATGAAGGATTTCTACGGACCCCTGTTCTTCATCCGGGTCCCCGGAGCTTCTCTTCCGGTTATGGCCCTTTTCCTGCTGGGAATCTACGGAAGCAGCTTCCTGATGATCGTTTCCACGGTGCTTCTGGGAATTGGGCATATCGGGATCCATAAGGCATATGAGAGAGCGGTGTTCGGGAAAAGAGAGAAGCCGCATATCATGCTCCGGGTGGGAAAGGTCCTTCTTGTAACGGGTCTGATCCTTTTCTCCGGGATCCTTTCTGTGGGGATCGGGATCCGAAACGGGAATTATATCCGGCATTTTGCAAATCTGGCGGACGGGGTGGATGAGCAGAGCTATATCACACTGGGAGGCATGGAGCAGTACGTGCTGATGACCGGAAGAGATGTGAAAAATCCGGTGATCATTTATCTGCACGGAGGCCCGGCATCTCCGGATACCTTCTGCACCTACTCCTTTGCGGATGAGCTGACGGAGGACTATACCTTCGTCTGCTGGGATCAGCGGGGATGCGGAAGGACATATTACAGAAACAGCGGAACGGATCCTGAGAATAGTACAGTATCCTTTCAGCAGGCGCTGGAGGATCTGGATGAGCTTGTGGATTACGCGAGACAGCGGTTCGGACAGGAACAGGTGATCCTGATGGGGCATTCCTACGGGACGATCCTGGGCAGCAGTTATGTACAGGAACACCCGGAGAAGGTGTCGGCTTATATCGCTGTGGCTCAGGTGCTCTCCGCCGACAGGATGGAGAAGGAAAACTATGAGGCTGCCATGGCCGCTGCAAAGGAAGCCGGACAGAGCACGAATGCTCTTGAGGAGGCCTATAATGCCTTCCTTGCAAAGGGAAATCTGACGAACCGTATGGCACTCCGGAGGGAGATCGCGAAGTTTCGTCCGGCGGCCAGAATGGACAGCACCTTCTGGTTCGCACTCACCTCTCCTTATTTCGGGATGGACGATCTGAACTGGTTCTTCCGGCAGGTGGGGGATTATGAAGAATTCAGCAGGCTGAATCAGGATCTTTTTGATGTGACCTTCAGCTTTGATGTAGATACGTTGAAGCAGGAATATGAAATGCCGGTCTATTTTATCTCCGGAGACGCGGACTGGGTATGCCCGGTGGATTCCATCCGGGCCTATAAGGACCGGATCACAGCGCCGAAGAAGGAGCTTGTTACTATAGCGGGCTGCGGCCATAATGTACAATATACGGATCCGGAGGAATTTGCGGAGCAGGTGAAGCAGATTCTGAAGTAAGAAGTGACTGCCAAAGGCACGACTTTCGCGCGAAGCACGGAAGGTTCGTGATCGAATGGAAGGGTACATGAATGGTCTGAATAGATGCAAAAAAAGAATGTTAATGAGACCGATGTATGTTATAATGTCAAAACCCGAAGGAGTTTCGGGGGAAAGAAAGGAGATACACGAGATGGATCTGATACCCAGCTTTACAGTCGATCATACCAGGATTGTACCCGGAATCTACATCAGCAGAGTGGATGAGGTGGGAGAGGATAAGGTGACTACCTACGACGTACGGGTGACTGCACCCAACAGGGAGCCGGCCATTGATGTGGCTGCCATGCATTCACTGGAACATCTCATAGCTACATTTCTCCGGAATGATCCGGATTGGAAAAATGAGGTGATTTACTGGGGACCCATGGGTTGTCTGACCGGGTTCTATCTGATCCTGAAGGGGAACCGGCCTTCCGGAGAGATCTATGATCTGATCCTTCGGGCCTTTCGTTCGGTCAGAGATTCGGACATGGTTCCCGGCGCGACACCGGAGAACTGCGGAAATTATCTCATGCACAATCTTGAAATGGCAAAATGGTATGCTGCCCGGTTTGAAGGCTATCTCACCGAAAATGCAGAAAATCCGGATATTCTTACCTATCCGAAGACCAACCGACCGATCACGGAGGACGGAAGAGATTTCTATGATTCGTAACAGGCTAAAAACACGTTTTTCCATTTTTATTGCATGCATACTGCTTTCGCTGATCATCCTCGGCGAAAGCTTTATTTCCCATGCAGAAAGCGGAAAGTGGTGTCATGACAAAGTCGGATACTGGTATTCCTATTCGGATGGAAGCTACGCGAAATCGGAATGGAAGAAGATCGATGGCAGCAGGTACTATTTCAACAGCAGAGGCTACATGGTGACCGGCTGGAAGACCGTCGGTGGGAACCGGTATTATTTCGCAAAAAGCGGAGAGATGCAGATCGGCTGGAAGACCATCAACGGGAAACGGTATTATTTCGCTGAGAACGGAGTGATGCAGACCGGCTGGAGTTCCATCGGCGCAAACCGGTATTATTTCACAAAAAGCGGAGTGATGCAGATCGGTTGGAAAAGCATCGACGGGAAATGGTATTACTTCGCTAAAAGCGGAGTGATGCAGACCGGCTGGAAGGTGATCTCCGGCAGGAAGTATTATTTAAATTCCAGCGGTCATCTGCTGACGGGTTGGAATGCCATCGGCGGAAAATGGTATTATTTCTCAAAAACCGGAGTGATGCAGACCGGCTGGAAGACCATCGACGGCCATCGCTTTTACCTGAATGAGAAGGGGATCATGCAGAAGGGCTGGAAGGTGATCTCCGGGAAAAAGTATTATCTGAATGATAAGGGACATATGCTGACGGGCTGGAATGCCGTGGGCGGAAAATGGTATTATTTTTCAAAAACCGGAGTGATGCAGACCGGCTGGAAGACCATCAACGGTCAGAGATTCTATCTGGGTGAGAAGGGGATCATGCAGAAGGGCTGGCAGGTGATCTCCGGGAAAAGGTACTATTTTAATACAGACGGAACACTGGCCACCGGCTGGACTGTGATCTCAAGAAACAAATATTACTTCAATGAGAAGGGAATCCCGAAGACCGGGCTGGTGAAGATCTCGGAGAAGAAATATTATTTCAACGCCGGCGGAGTGATGCAGATCGGCTGGCGGACCATCAATGGGAAGAAGCTGTTCTTCGATGCTGACGGTGTGATGCAGACGGGCTGGAAGACTATCGGAGATCAGAAATATTATTTCAATGCCAACGGAGTGATGCAGACCGGCTGGCAGACCATCAATGGTCAGAAGTGCTACATCAATGAAGAGGGTGTGGTACAGACGGGCTGGCAGACCATAAGCGGTCAGAAGCACTATTTCAGCGCCAACGGATTTATGCTGACGGGCTGGCAGATGATCAAGGGGAAGAAATACTATTTTAATGCCAAAGGGGAAATGCAGACCGGCTGGCAGACCTTAAGCGGGAAGAAGTTTTATTTCAATCCGGATGGATCCATGCAGCTGGGCTGGAAGACACTGGACAGCCAGTCCTATTACTTTGACACAAACGGAGTCCTGCATACAGGATGGCTGAAGCTGGATGGCAAGGCTTATTATCTGGATGGTGCAGGCGTCATGGCGACGAGCTGGCTGGAGCTGAACGGGAACTATTACTATCTGAGCAAAGGCGGAGTGATGCAGACCGGCTGGGTCACTCTGAATAAGAAACGCTACTATTTCAACGACAAAGGAGTGATGCAGACCGGCTGGATCACCCTGGATGGCCTGAAGTACCACCTGGATGCGGACGGAGCTCTGTCAACCGATTGTATGGTCGGGAGGGATTACGTGAATGAGCAGGGGGTTTTATCCCTCACCATTCAGGAAACGGAGTATGATCTTAAGGAGTATTTCTGGCCGCAGATCGGCAGAACGATCGATGCCCTGAATCAGCAGGACAGCAGTGAGTGGACCTCCTTTATCCTTCTTACGGATACCCATGGGACGCTGAATTCGGGAAATTCACAGGAGATCATCCGTTATCTGCTGGAGAATACCACCGGGCTGAAATGCTTTCTGCTGGGAGATTTTTCCAAGGAAAACTACGTTGACGGGGGCAAGCAGTTCAAGGCGTATGCCGATGAATTGCTTCCCTGCGAAAGTCAGATCTATACGACCATCGGAAATCATGAACGGATTGAAAGAGAGATATACAACAGAGAAGACGTCCATCTCGTCTATGATTATTTTCTGAGTAAAAAAACCGGATTAAAGGGAAATCCGGAGGACTATTATTACTATATGGATGACCCGGCGCGAAAGCTTCGTTATCTGGTGATCAACACTTCAAACGATGCGACGAATCCGGCCCTGATCTCGGATGAGGAATACGAATGGCTCCGGGATGAGGGACTTGTGCTTCCGGATCTGGACTGGAGCGTGGTGATCCTGGGGCACGAGGATATCGATTCCACACAGATCCTTCCACACACCTCCGAACATGCGGATTCACTGTCAGAGCTGATCGCCGCCTGTAACGGACAGGTGGTGGGATATTTCTGCGGCCATGAGCATCGGGATCAGCAGAGTCTGGTCGGCGGAAGATTCTATCAGACCATTCTCCTCAGTGACGGGGTCATGAGCTATCAAACCACCAGAGAACGGGGAACCGTTACGGAACAGGCCGTTACCGTGGTCAGTGTGAATACGGAAACCGGCCAGGTGGTATTCCACCGTGTGGGAGCAGACTATAAGAAAAAGATCAAAGATTATAATTATTTCACCTGTACAACCGGTTGATCCCATGATACTTTACGCAGAGCAGGGTTAGATCATACTCTGATCCTGTTCTGCTGAAAGCGGGATCATGATGTCCGAGTAGAACTCTTTTCCTTCGTGATGGGAATGAACGATTCCGTTATGAAGCTCTGCCAGTGCAGTGATGGACTGAAGACCGATCCCGCTGCTTTTCTTCCGGGTGGACAGGTACCGGCCATTGCTCTGACGCGGCATTCCATTAAAGGAATTCACAGCTGCGATATAGAGCGTTTTTTTCTTTTCCACATGCATGGTCAGATTGATATATCGGTCTTCCTCCTCCTGCTCGGAAGCTGCACGAACTGCATTTTCCAGGATGTTCCCGATCATGTTGCAGAATTCCGTATTGCTGAGAGGCGTCACTTCGGCGGGCGGAAGCTCGATCCGATATTCGATCCTGATCTGATGGGAAAGAGCCTCCGTACGATAGAAGTTCAGTACCGCATTCAATGCATTGTTTTTACAGAAATTAATGATCTCATTCTCCGGAATGGAACCTGCATACTCGTTGAGATAGCGGTTAAGTTCATCCAGATCACCTTCCTCCGCCAAAAGCTGGATCGTCCGGATGGTGTGTTTGAAATCATGCCGGATCCGGGCATTTTCTTCCATGTATTTTTGCTGTTTTATGTAGGCATGCTCCTGCATTTCCAGAAGGTTGGCCCTTACTCTGAGATCCGACAGGGAGAGCAGGCTCTTGACGATATGATAGAAGAGGGTTCCCAGCAGAAGCTCCAGGGCGAAGATCGTGAACTGGAGAAGCAGGAAAACCTTGAATACATTATTTACATGGAGAGTTTCATATTTCATCGGAGCCATATAGAGATTGACGATCAGGAACAGACCGGACACCGGAAGGGTGGTCCACCAGATTCCGCTTTCCTGCATATGATCGATCAGAAAGCTGGCGTATTTGCTGAGAAGATGAAACAGGAGAATCGTGACAACGATGCTGAAGGTGGTATTGTAAATATCAAAGATCAGACACGGAGTTGTTGCTCCGCCCTCCGGATGGTAGATGGCATCCACTGCATAGGACAGGTTGGAAACAACGGAAATGATCACGCAGACGAAGAGGAATACCGCCAGAGTCTGCGCGGAGTTTGCGGTAATGCTGCGCCGGAAGACCAGAAAATGGACGGCCAGTACGGACAGCAGGACCATGCTGGGATGGATATCAAAGAAGCAGTCAATGATCGCACCCACAGGAAGTGTGATCCCGGTCACGAGAACCAGCCGAAGGATGATCTTTCTGCGATCATATTTCAGCTGGTTTTTCATAGGCGCAAAGCATAGAATATCGGCGGAAACCACGGATAGAAGAGATAGAATTATGAGAAGATAACCTCGGATATCCATAGGGATTTACCTCACTGCGTCATCTTTTTTCTGAGCTTGGAAAAAATATAGTTTCGATAGGTCTGTTCCAGCGCCTTGCGCTTCTTTACATTATACGGAAGATAGATCGTTTCATTGATGATGCAGACTCCGTTGCCGAAATCCGAGACATAATCCATATTTACCATCGTACCCCGGTTGATCAGAAGAAAACGACCATCCGTCTGAAGCAGCTTCTCCGCTTCGCTGAAGGTCATTCGGGTGGTATGTTCATTCATGTCCTTATCGGTGATATGCAGATAGTGTCCGTTGGAGCGGACGCCCACGATGTCATGGAAGCGGATACGGCATTCACATTTCTTATCCATAAATACAAAGCATTGTCCATCCTTGGTGATCTGATGGGTAATGTCATCCATCAGCCGGAAGATACGGTCGGAATCCGCCGGCTTGATCACATAGTCAAAGACATGCAGGGAGAAGGCGGCAGGCATATGGTCTGTGCTGCTGGTCAGAAATATGATCAGCGCATCCGGATCGATGCTCCGGACCTGTCTTGCTATATCGACTCCGTTCACATCATTCACAAAGATATCCATAAATACGGTTGTATACTTATATGGCGAATATGCGGCCAGAAAGGACCTGGAATCCTGAAAATGCTCGATGTTTATATCGGATAAATGGAGTGAAGCATAGTTTCGCAGGATGGAGTCCAGCTGTTCTGCGTCTTTCATATCATCATCTACTATGGCGATGTTCATAGGAATCTCCTGTTCTTTCACTGTCTCAGGCTGTCCTGCCTGTGCACGGGAAGGATGCCGTCAATGTATACGGAAAGAGTATACTATAATATAGAAGAATCTGCAGACTCCTTTCGTGACAAAATGGCACCGTTCGTGCCAAAGTAGCTTTTTGTGCCAAAAAAATGCCACACATGGAAAATCTATTGCATTTTGCTGTTATTTATATAAAATTAGCAACTGAAAAACGCAGGCGGCGTTTTATCAAAGGGGGAAATGTTGAAATGGCATTGGGCTTTAAGGTAAGAAAGCTTGTTACAGCCCGGGAGTATACAATCGAAGAACTCTATGAGGCAATCAAGGATAAGCAGTTTACAGCAGGGCAGCCGGAGCTTGCAAAGCAGGGTATGACGATGATCATTGCATTTCCACCATCAGACAGAAATAATCAGGTCTGGATATCCCCCGGGCAGATGAAGAAGGCACCGTACAGCAAATTTACCGTCACCAGGAACGGAGCTGCCGGAGCCGGAGAAAGATCCCGGACGGAAGAGGAGCTTGTGGTCATTACCTGCGAAGAGCTTCAGAGACTTGGATTGTAGTCTGTATTAATCTGTTCATCATTTTTTGGGTGATAAATATAAAAATGGAGGTAAAGGATGATGAAGAAAGTAACTAAGAAACTGGTCCTTGTACTTGTGGCCGCAATGTTGATGGGACTGTGTCTCGTGGG
>CADBOW010000085.1 GCA_902796375.1 uncultured Lachnospiraceae bacterium
GATCGAACTGAGTTCTATATCTGCAATGTAGACCATGGTGTTGTCGATATATTTCTCTGTCAGAGTAATGGTCATGTTGCCGTCTTTGTATATGTAACCGTCTTCCAGGGCAGTGACGCCGGATTCTGTACTTTCGGAGGCTTCGTCGCCGGCCGGATCCGATGTTTCCGGGACATCCTCCCGGTCTGTTCCGGAACTGCCATTTATCGTATTGACATCTCCTGAGGTGCTGCGGGATGCGGATGCTTCCACCTGATAAACCTCGGACATGGCGGACTGGTCCATTTTCATGGTGTCATGAGGGATCACGAACACATTCAGCATGGTAAATGCGGTATATGCCGTGAGTCCCAGTCCGTAACACCAGGCCCAGAGATGTCTGTTTTTTCTTTTTTTCCGTAAACGTTCCTCAGGCTGTCGGTTGTATGGATCGCTGTAATGGTTCATGGCGTACCTCCTTTTTCCGGAATACCCAGTGCTTCTGTGCATAGTAGCTGAAGACGGACAGTGACACATCTACGATTATCTTCGCGATCAGGGTCGCTGACAGGATCGTCGAGAGCAGGGTCACAAAACCGGCGGACATGCCGGTCTGCACAAGCAGCAGCAGGATATAGCGAAAACCGCTGCGTGCCACATTTTCCCTGCTTTTAAAGCACCAGACTCGGTTTAGATTATAGTTGAATATGCTGGAAATGACTCTGGCGATCACAGTAGCAGTGGAGATTGCTATGGCTGTATACATCGGAAGGATCTGCATCAGGATCCAGAAGAGCAGAAGATCCAGCAGGGAGCTTGTCAGAGAGCTTGTGACGAAACGGAGCGGCCTGGCATACACACGGGCGGAATCACGGATCGGTCGGAAATGGGACCCTGCATTGTTGTCTTCATAGACCGTCTCAATGGGTATCTGAATATGAGGAACCTCTTTCACGGTATCCTCCAGAAAATGCATTTCGTATTCATATCGATCCCCTTCCGTAGAAAGTGCTGTAGCGTAGAGGGCTTTGGGGATTCCGCGAAGTCCTGTCTGAGTGTCCTTCAGTCGGACACCCGTGGATGCCTTGAAAAAAGCCGATGTGATGCGGTTCCCGCAGTAGCTCTTCCATGGTGTCTCGCCACGTCTGAATTCCCGTACCCCCAGAACCAGCGAGTCCGGATGCTGTGCAAGTGCATCCGCAACCTTAAGGATATCCTCGGGAAGATGCTGACCGTCTCCGTCAGCAGTCACGATCCCGTAATCCTCCGGGTATAATTCTGCAGCGGTACGAATGCCGGTCTTTATAGCGGCGCCTTTCCCATGGTTCGTTTCATGATGAAGTATCGTGGCGCCCCGGGCGGCTGCCTCTTCGAAGTAGTGCTGTTTCGCATCGCTGCTTCCGTCATCAACGATGATCACATGTCTGAAGCCCAGATCTGCCAGCGTATGTGCCAGGCGGATCAGATGCGTATTCGGCTGGTATGATGGGATGAGAATGGTTACTTTGTCTGTCATCATCATGGGATGCACCTCCTTCTTCATTTTCTGTTGAATCTGAGGTGAGTATAATTTCACAAACTGAAATCTGTCTTAAAATCATTCCTGTCATCAAATTTTTTTTCAGGGCGACGAAACAGAAAGAAATATGGACAGAATGAAACGGGGACATTTCCCTGCCACATGCCTGCATGTGAAAGGGAAATGTCCCCGTGTTTCCTGTCACGTATTATGGGTTTATGCCTTATCGTTCTTATGCCTTATCGTTCTTATGCCTTATCGTTTTTATGCCAGTGCCAGAAGTAGAAACCAAGGAGAAATACATAAATGGCTACGGCATAGAAAAAGGTGAATGCCAACAGCGGAATAGATACTTCTCTTTCTTTTTTCATGAAACGATTCCTCCTGAAATATGATAAATATTGATACCTTATTCTACACTAAATCCATAGAATCCGCAAGACAGGCGTGGGTTTCAGTTTCTATTATCAAATCTGTGGTTCTGTGATATACTTTATAAGGCGATGGGCGTGGATCGCGGGATTTTACTATGGACATGAAGGAGATTGAAATATGGATGACTTTGGTACATATCAGGGCGCGTTCAATATTTTCACTAAAGTAAGATGTATCGGTCAGGCAGAGAATTGTATAATCGGAGTGATCGTGGATTACTCAAAGAGCTCTGCAGCTACTGCATCAATGGTGGGAAATGCAGTTGGTCCGGTAGGATATGCGGTTGGTGAAATGATCGGACGGGAAAGGGATCAGAGGGTCAGCCGGATCTATGACTTCTTCTTTGCACTGCTTAATTTTACGGAAACAGGAGTCGGGATACTGCCTTTATCCGGTGGGGGAATGAAGATCCATCCGGAGAAGCTCACCCCGTGTTATGATGGGTTTGTGTTTTATTATTATCAGGAACTGTCAGGTATTTCGGTTAAGAATTATTTCGGGATCCGTAAAAGTGTAAAGGCAATCACCATCAATCTGCTGAATGGATATAAACTGCATTTTAATGCAAATATGGTTGAGAAACCCTTACCGTATCAGGAAAATGATATGAAGAGACTTGTGAGCCGTTTCGGGAAATAGGCCTGATAAAGTCCCCATAAAGTTCCCCAAAATGATTTGTTGTGGTTTTGTTGCTCTTTCTCGTGTATAATAATCTTGTTTCTGTTTGACTGCAGTGAATCTGCGATTGATGATTTATTCAGATACGGAGGTACAAACAATGAAAATCACAAGCTTTAACCCGTTGATTGTTACCAGTGATGCAGAAAAGACCATTAAGATCTTTGAAGAACTGGGATTTGAGAGACGCCATAGTATTGATGTGACTTCTCCTTCAGAGAAAGAAGTTACAAGTGTTCGTATGAAGGATGCCAATGGCTTCTATGTGGATGTTGCGAAGGTGGACGGCATGCAGAAGGATCTGACTCTGATCCGCATGAATGTGGACAACTTCGAAGAGGCTTATGAATATTTTATATCCAAGGGCTTCAAGAATCCCAGCGGAGATGCTACGGTAGATACCCGGACCAACCGTTCGGCGATGATGATGTCTCCCAGCGGCTTTGCATTTGATCTCTGCCAGCACATTAAGAACGCTTAGCATTCGCAACACCATCTGGTGTTTCGGAAACCGTATTATTTGTTTTATTATTTGTTCAGGAGGAAATGAATTATGCAGATTACATCTTTTAACCCGCTTATCGTTACAAAGGATTCCGAAAACGTGATCAAACTTTTCGAGGAACTTGGCTTTGAGAGACGTCACAAGAAGGAAGGGATCAACGATAAGGATATCACCAGTGTCAGAATGAAGGATGCCAATGGCTTTCATGTGGATGTGACTCAGGTGGATCAGTTACCGCAGGATATAACAACCATCCGTATGAATGTCAGAGACTTTAATGAGGCGATCCAGCTGCTGGAGTCCAAGGGCTTTAAAAATGCGCAGGGTGAGAAGATCACAAATACAGGCTCGTCCATTTCGACAATGATGGTTTCACCGTCCGGTTTCTCCATCAGTGTTGCCGAGCATATCCGCAAGGAAGATAGGTAGATTTATGATAAAGGCTGTCCCTGTGGCAGCCTTTACTCTTCAGGATCCCGATAACCTTATGATAGAAGCTGATTCGTGTTATAATACTAAAGTCAGGAAGGATACAGAAACATGGACCATGCAATAATACGTGAGGAATACAGAAAACTTACACAGCTTCTGATCGAGGAGGGTCTTACCATAACCACTATGGAATCGATTACGTCGGGCCAGATCGCATCCCTGATCACCGATACGGAAGGAGCTTCCGCCATCCTGAAGGGAGCATTCATCACATACAGCAATGAGGCCAAGATCAAAAACGGTGTTCCGGAGGAGATCATAGAACGATATTCCGTATACTCCACGGAAACGGCGGATGCCATGGCGAAGGCCTGTGCCGGGGCATACCATGCGGATGTCGGGATCGGGATTACGGGAACCGCAGGAAATGTGGATCCGGCCAATCCGGAAGCCTCTGTTCCCGGACAGGTATTCTTCTCCATATACTATTGCGGGACGATACATTCCTATCAAAAGGAGATCGGCATCCTGCCTGAAAGACTGGACTATAAGCTTGCCGCAGCTGATGCGGTTTATCAGGAACTCATAAATCTTATACTATCTGACAGTGAAGGGGATGTACATTATGAAAGCTGATCTGATGGATAATACCCTTACAGTATATCTGGAAGGCCGGATCGACACCGAAAAAGCCACCGATCTGCCATTGCTCCGGGAAAATGCTTCAGGTATGATCAGGACAGCCGGTCAGTATGGAGAAAAGTGACACCTGAGTATGATTTATAATTACAAGGAGGAGACACATGAAGATCACATCATTTAACCCACTTATTATCACCAGAGATGCAGAATCCGCCATCAAGGTATTTGAGGAATTGGGATTCGAGAGGCGCCATACCAAGGAGGGGATCGGCGAGACAAATGTTACGGATGTCCGTATGAAGAATCAGAACGGATTCTATGTGGATGTCGCAGAAGGAGATGGTGAATATACCATGATCCGAATGAACGTGGATGATTTTGATGAGACGATCGAGTTTCTGCTGGCCCGGGGATTCAGAAAACCGAGACATGAAAGAGCAAGCAAGACGGTGGATACCGGGTCCTCAAAGTATACCATGCTTGTATCTCCATCCGGCTATATTATGGCGATCTCAGAGCATTTCCATTAATAACCTGGGTGTGTACTCCTGAATATCATTAAAGCAGGATGTGTGCTCCGGTTTGGTAGCTTCTCTGATCGATATTTGATATAATAATTCATATCATTGAAATTTAATAACTGAAAGAGGGAGAATGACATTATGAGAAAGAAAATTGGAACAAGGGTCCTTACCTGTGCACTTGCGGCTGCAACCTGTATTATGCTGGCAGGCTGCGGAAAGAGCGATACAGCCACGACAGCAGCAGATACTCCGGCAACCTCGGCGGCTGCTGCAACCACAGAGCAGGCCAAGGCTGCCTATGATTATCTGGTTCTTGTAAATAAAAAACACAAGCTTCCGGAAGACTGGGAGAGCAAAGTGGTCCTGAAGGAAGCAACCAATCGTTACGGTGAGACCTATAAGGTTGAAGAGAAGGCACTGGAGCAGTTCCAGAAGCTTCAGAAGGAATGTGCGGATGAGGGAATCATCATCGAACTGGACAGTACTACAAGAAGCGTTGCTGAACAGCAGAAGCTTTGGGATGACTGGACCGTTGAAAAAGGTGAGGACTACGTAAAGAAGTATGTGGCTGTTCCCGGCTACTCCGAACATCACACAGGACTTGCCATCGATGTCTGCCTGGACATTGACGGAAAGAGGGTTGATGACAACGACGATATGATCGCACAGAAGGAGATCTTTGCAAAGATTCATGCGAAGCTTGCAAAGTACGGATTCATCCTCCGTTATCTGGAAGGAAAGGATGCCGTCACCGGATACAGCTATGAGCCGTGGCATTTCCGTTATATCAACGATCCGGCGATTGCAAAAGAGATCATGGATAAGGGAATCACCTTTGAAGAGTATCTTGGTGAAGTGAAATAAGCTGTCAAATAGAGGCCGGAACAGAACTATGAGGATAGTTTATGCTCCGGCCTTTTTATCACTCTATCGGGTTCATATTGTCCGGATGTGAAGCGTATGGCTGGAAAAAAGCAACCGGCGTGAGTTCAAACTATATCGACTTTTAACAGGAGGTTGATCCCATATGGAAGGTAATTCATTAAATGTGAATCTGATCATCGGTATTTCCGGTCTGGTGATCAGTATGATGGGGTTGATCCAGGTGTTTGTGGGCTTTCGATATGCCGGAAAGATCAGGCGGTTTTTCTCCGTTTTTTTCCTGATCCTGATTCTGTATACCGGTATGAATCTGCTGGACCAGCTGGTGTATACTGTCCCGGGAGCTGTCACGGTAACTAAGATCGCTCTGTTTCTGGAATCCACATTTTCGTCGATCCTGATGCTGCTTCTCTCGGGATTTCTGCTGGATTCCTGCGGGATAGAATACAGGAGACATCCTTTGCTCATTACGTCCATCATTTTATGGCTGTTATATATGGGATTACTGATCATAACCCAGTTCACGACCATAATCTATTCCTTCGATGCCAACGGAACCTATCATCGAGGAGACTGGTATCCTGTATTGCTGATCCCTCCGGTTCTGATCATGCTGGTGAATCTTGTCGCTCTGATCTGCTTCAGGAAACGGCTTTCGGTCATGCAGCGTTTTGCATTTGCCAGTTATCTGGTACTGCCACTGATCTCCATGCTGATCCAGATGCTGAGCTACGGTATCTATGTCATAGTACTCGGAACCTCCATTGCGGCATTTTTCATGTCGACCTATAATCTGCTGGATCAGACGGAACGCTTCTATAAACAGGAAATGGAAAATGAGAAGCTGAAGAGCAGTATCCTTATGGCAGAGGTGAGACCTCATTTTATATTCAACAGTCTGACGGCAATCCGGTCCTGCCTGGATGAACCGGACAAGGCGGAGAAAGCGCTGAATCATTTTACAGGATTTTTACGAAGCAGCATCGATGTGCTGAAAGAGACGGAATGCATTTCCATCAGGAAGGAGATGAAAACAGTAGAGAATTATCTATATCTGGCGAAGGAACGGTTCGGGGAGAAGCTGACCGTGATCCAGGAGACGGAGGACGTGGATTTTCTGCTTCCCTCCTTTGCTGTTCAGACTCTGGTGGAAAATGCGATTCAGCATGGGATCCGCGAGAACAAGGGCGGCCGGGGAACTCTTCAGATCCGATGCTTCCGGGATCATGAAGCATATGTGACCGAGGTGGAGGATGACGGGGCCGGATTTCGGGAAGAGAAAGAGGATTCAGTGAACGGGAGATCTCATGTGGGTCTATCCAATCTGAGAAAACGACTTGAATTGATGTGTGACGGCAGGCTGGAAATCAGGAATGAGCCTGGGAAAGGGACTCTGGCACGGATTCGGATCCCCGTCACGAAGAATCGGATCATAAAACGTGAAGGAGTATCGGGCTCATGAAGATACTGATCGTGGATGATGAATATGCGGCATTACGGGACCTGGACCGGGCACTGCGGAAGGTTGTTCCGGAGGCGGAGATCCTGATGGTGGACGAGGTGGAAACGGCCATCGCACTCTGTAAGGAGCGCCCCTTCGATGTTGTTTTTCTCGATATCAATATGCCGGAGAAGGACGGGCTCACCCTGGCAAAGGAGATGAAGCAGATCCAGCCGATGATGAATATCGTTATGGTTACGGCATACCCGCAATATGCGCTGGATGCGATGAAGCTTTATGTGAGTGATTATATTCTGAAGCCGGCCATGACGGAGGATCTGCGAAGTGCACTGGCACATCTCAGGAATCCGGTCCGGCGGAACCGGAAGGGACTCTATGTCCGATGCTTTGGAAATTTCGAGGTTTTCTGGGACGGTGAGGTTGTCCGCTTCAATCGGGCGAAGGTGAAGGAGCTGTTCGCCTATCTGATCGACCGAAACGGCTCAACGGCGACCAACGCAGAGCTGCGGGCTGTTCTATGGAAGGATGAAGTGTCGGATGATCAGAAGCAGAGAAAATACTTCGCTCAGATCGTTTATGAGCTGAGACAAAAGCTGGAGGAACTGGGGTGCGGAGATATTCTTGCCCAGAGCAGGGATTCCTATGCATTGATCCCTGAGAAGATTCCCTGTGATTATTATCTGGCCAGGCAGCAGGATGCGGATGCCATCGCAGGATATGAAGGGGAATATATGAATCAGTATGAATGGGCCGTGCACCGCCTCGGAAGCCTGAACTACGAGCTGAGACCCGGCGAAATGAGATAAAACAGAAATAAAAGGAAATAGAAAGAGATCTGTGATACTGACGTGATAGTGACTCTGTTATACTAAATTTGGGTAATTGGTAATTGTGTGTACGATACGAAAGAAACAGGGTTTATCATGTATTATTCGAGTATAGGGATTTTGTCCCTGATCATTCACGTTATCATTCATTTTGAAGCAATGAAGATAAGGCGGAATCATCGGACCAAGGTTTCACATATCCGATACCGGTATTTTCTTTATTCTGTTCTTGTGTTTTATATTTCGGATATCCTTTGGGGATTCTTCGTAGAGAATGGCTGGATCGTTCTGGCCTATATTGACACTGTGATCTTTTTCATCTCCATGGTAACCTCGGTGCTGCTCTGGACCGGTTTTGTGGTGGCCTTTATTGAGAATAAGGGTCGGTTCGGGATCCTGCTTTATGCAGGCGGGTGGCTCATATTTATATTCCAGATCGTGACACTGATCATCAATTTCTTTCAACCCATCGTGTTCAGCTTTAACGGGAACAACGAGTATCAGACAGGCCAGGTGAGAAACATCACACTCATCCTGCAGATGATCCTGTTTACACTAAGCTCAATCTATACGATCATGATCGCCACCAAGGTGAAGGGAGAAACCAGAGCCCACCATCGGACCATAGGTTTTTCCGGAATCGTGATGTCACTGTTCATATTCCTCCAAAGCCTGTATCCGATGATGCCATTTTATTCTGTGGGATGCCTCCTTGCCACATGTATCATACATTCCTTTATCTACAGGGACGAGATGCTTGAGCATTTCAAGGAAATGGAGATCACGAAGAGGATGGCCTTCCGGGATCCGCTCACCGGTGTTAGAAACAAGCTGTCATATCTGGAATTACTGAAGGATATAGAGCTTCGGATTGAGAGCGCCGAACTGAAGGAATATGGTATTGTTGTGTTCGATCTGAACGGGTTAAAGGAGGTCAATGACACATTAGGACATGAAGAAGGGGACGTATATATCCAAAGTGCCTGTCACCTGATCTGTCACTGCTTTAAGCACAGTCCGGTATTCCGGATCGGCGGAGATGAATTTACGGCAATCCTTGAGCGTGATGATTATGAGAATCGGGATGCACTGCTGTCCGAATTTAACCGTCAGGTGGAAGAGAACCGAAAAAACGGCGGTGTGGTGATTGCATGCGGGATGGAGATATACGACCCGAAGGTGGATACCAGCTATAATGACGTGTTCCGCCGCGCGGATAAAAAAATGTATGTGAGAAAAGAAGAATTAAAGAAGAAATCGCTCAGCTGATCCGGGCGATTTTTTCTGTTGAAACCTTAGAATTCGTGTACAGCAGGGAAGAAAAATGGTATAATACTTGTTAGGTCTGTATTATTTCTTTCGGGAGGGGGTACTGAATTGAAATCACATCAGAATATTAAGAGAATAATTGCTTTTCTTCTGATGGCTGCTTTCATGATCTGTCTGGGAATACCGGCCAGGGCATATGCGGATGAATCAGAGCAGAAGGTTGTTCGTGTCGGGTGGTTTGATTCCTCCTTCTGTTATTACGACCAATTCGGCCGCCGCCGCGGTATAGACTATGAATACCATCAGAAGATATCGGCTTATACCGGCTGGACCTAT
Source organism: uncultured Lachnospiraceae bacterium (assembly GCA_902796375.1). Lineage (GTDB taxonomy): Bacteria > Bacillota > Clostridia > Lachnospirales > Lachnospiraceae > Eubacterium_Q. The sequence continues at coordinate 9,491 of CADBOW010000085.1, forward strand.
GAATATGTGGAGGACAGCTGGTCAAATCTGCTGCAAAAGCTGAAGGACGGAGAGATCGATCTGCTCAGTGACGTTTCCTACAAGAAGGATCGGGAGGAGTTCATGTATTTCTCCGATCTTCCCATGGGAACCGAGGCATATTACATTTTCATTGGAAAGGATAATGACAAGATCTCGGCAAGTGATCTTTCCACCTTCAACGGGAAGAGGATCGGTGTGAATCAGGGCAGTATCCAGCAGGACTTCCTGAAGGAATGGGCCCAGAAGCACGGTATCAGTCTGGAGATCGTTCCCCTGACGGTTTCCGAAAATGAATCCATGGATATGATCACCCGGAAGGAGATCGACGGATATGCCTCCATATTCACCTATGATTTCGAACAGTCTGTGATCCCCATCTGCAGAATCGGGGGATCGGATTATTTCTATGCAGTCAACAAGAATCGAAAGGATCTGCTGGATGAGCTGAATATGGCCATGGCGGAGATCCAGGATGCGGATCCGTATTTCAACGAGACAATATCCAGGGAACGACTTTACAATACGAAGACCAATGCCCTGCTGGCACCGAAGCAGGAGGAGTGGATCCAGGAACATGGCGTGATCCGGGTCGGATACCGGGACAACTACCTTCCCTTCTGCGGCACGGATGAGAATACGGGAGAACTGACAGGTGCCCTGAAGGATTTTCTGGCCCGGGCTAAGAATAACCTGAACAGCCCGAATCTTGAGTTCAAGCCCGTCCCCTATGATACCTTGAAGGATGCGCTGGATGGGCTGACTGCCGGAGAGGTTGACTGTGTCTTTCCGGTTTATCTGAGTACCTACGATGCGGATCAGAGAGGGCTTCGTCTGAC
>CADBOW010000086.1 GCA_902796375.1 uncultured Lachnospiraceae bacterium
AGCATCAACAAATGTTGTTTCAATGCCGTACTGGGGAAGTGTGTGTGCCAGCAGGTTGTAGCTTCCGCCGTAAATGGTCTTCTGTGCTACGATGTGGCCGCCGTTTGCTGCCAGTGCTTCGATGGTATAGGTGATGGCTGCTGCGCCGGAAGCAAGGGCCAGTGCTGCGGAACCACCCTCAAGGGCTGCCAGTCTCTTCTCCAGCACATCCTGTGTGGAGTTGGTGAGACGTCCGTAGATATTACCTGCATCTGCAAGACCGAAGCGGTCTGCCGCATGCTGGCTGTTACGGAATACATAAGAGGTTGTCTGGTAGATCGGTACTGCTCTGGAATCGGTTGCCGGATCCGGCTGCTCCTGTCCTACGTGTAACTGAAGTGTTTCAAATCTGTAATCGCTCATTTTTATTTCTCCTTTTTCTGTTCGTATTATTATTTCAGATTTTCCGACCGGGGTTCTCTGCCATTCCGATCGGGGGTGAAGTCTCCTTCCGGTCTTTCTGTCTGTGATTCCGGAAGAAATAGAAAAGCCCGGGGCTGGATTTCTACTCCCGGGCAAATGGCTTTTTTATCACGAAATGACCTTCTGTCACTTCATCATGAGGCGGCAACATCGACAGTCGAACGCCCCAGCCATACTAAATGCCCGGGAGATGAACATTCGACAACACATCATGGTATCAAGCTTCTTATCTGTCCTATACATATCGTTCCGCCTCCTTTCCTTCATCTTCCTCTGTTCCGTATCTTCCCTTGGAACAACCATATACTATCACCTTTTACCTACTATGTCAATAGGTTTTTAAAAGTTTTTTATTCACGGAACAGAAACAGCATCCGACGATTGACATGCTTGCATAGTCAATCGCTGGATGCTGTTTCTGTTTTGCGAAGCAAGAAACTCAGCTACCGCAGTAGCTTTGGAGTGCCGTAGGCACGACTGACGCACGTAGTGCGGCTGCGCTGCTGCCGGTTGCTGAGTCCGTGAATAAAAAAACTATTTCGCTTTGCGAAGCTCGTGTAGGAGGGTATCCCCCTCCTCTGCTCTCTTACCAGCAGGTATATACATCGATCGTCCCGTGGGAGCAGCCGGTATCATATACCTTGGCCGGGCCCAGGCTGGTCATCAGTGTGGAGTAAACCCGCATATAGGACTGGGCAGCTGCGACACAGATATAACCCTCTGCATCACGAATCGTCCCGTCCTTTGCCACATGCTTGCCCGGAATATGAACTGCTGTCGCCTGTCCGGCACCTTCATTCGTAGAATACCAGGTTTCTCTGTGTCCGTTATAACGTACGGTTCCGTTGGATCGTGTCAGATGTCCTTTCCCTGTTTCATAGGGCTCTGTCGACATCAGGCGGATCCCATTGTAATAGCTTCCGGTAGCATCCTTGGCGATCTCTCTTTCTGCCGCTTCCTTCTCGGCCTGCTCCTTCGCTCTGGCTTCTGCCATGGCTTTCGCTCTGACCTCCACCCGCTTTGAAACCTGTGCCTTCCGGACTGCGATCCGTTCTTCCTTTTCCTGCTCTGCCTTCGCCTCGGCTGCCAGTTCATTTTTTCTCTCCGAAACCTTCATTGCAGTTCGTACCATATTCGCCGCAAGAGTAAGCTCCGGACCTTCCAGATCATAATCCGCAAACGACTGAATACTGGTTTCCTGCTTCAGGCTATCTGCCTCGGCACGAACGATCGGATCACACTGAACACAGACCGCTGTAAGACCAAGCGCCATAATAGCCAGCTTCCTTACTGTCATAATCTCTTAATTCTCCTTACATTTTTTGTAAATTAACAGAATACGCGTGAGATTATAACAATTTTGTAACAATTTTGCAATACTTTTTTACATTTTTTTAAAAATCCACCTTTTCGGCGTCTTTATTTTAGCTCCGCGAAGTCCAGAATGACCTCTCGCAGAGCGCGCCCCGCCGCCTGTTTCTCCATCAGACAGAGCGCCGGATTGCTCCTTCTCTCCAGGCGTTCGAACAGGGGCCGGAGAAACTCCTCTTCCCCGTGTCCGCGTCCGACCAACCCTTCCTCCGCCAGCCGCAGGACCTTCTCCAGCAGATCATACGCCGCATCATCAAACCGGTCCGTGTGATCCTGCCGTACAAAGATCTCCCGAAGCTCACCCACGCTGAATCCCTGCTGGTAGAGCGATACATTTGTATTCAACAGTTCCGTCAGCTCCGGAAGCTTTTCAACCAGTCCGGCATGGAAGGCCGCCACGGTCATCACATCCTGAACCGGCTGTTCGCAGACCGACCGGAACTCCACCGTGCCGCGAAATGTCAGATCATTGAATTTGAAGGACCGAAGAAATGACAGATCCTCCAGGGAAGGCTCGAAGGTTGCATAACGGTAACGCCCCTCCTCCGGATCAAAGTATTCCCCACGTACCATCCTCTCCCGGAAATAATCCTCAACCGTGATGGGCGGGAAATTGATATACTTCCCGTCCCTCTCCAGACAGTAAAGGCTTTCGGAGGAAATGTACCGCACCAGCTCCTCCACGGAGTGAATCTTCTTGTCATACTCATCCACATTGTGCGGGTTCAGCCCGTGAAGACTATGCTTCCACAGGTAATCCCGGCTTGCCAGAAACCGGTGATCCGGATCGGCGGTAAAGACGGAATTTGCAAACAGAAGCGCCTTCAACGGTTCCAGGCGGTTGAAGGTGTTGAGCATTTCCACCACATGCTCCCGCTCCGCATCCACCTGAACCTGAGAGGCACAGCTGAACAATCCAAAATGAGGATAATGATGAAAATGAATCTGATTCCCATACCTTGTATAGGATTCCAGATGGTGCAGCAGCATCCGGTATCTTCCATTATGCACCGGCTCGATCCGGTTCACCTTATATCCGGGATTGATCCCCATCCCCGTCAGCGTGTGCCGGTCCTTCATCAAATACTCCTGGATAAATGTATAATATCGACGGAATCGATTCATCAGAATACGGATATTCTCCTCAACGCCAAAAGAAAGCTCCAATGTATTGAAGCTGCAGTCAAAGGAAATCGTATCGCCCGTTCCTGAATCCTCTGCCAGATAGATCTCTCCGTCATCGTCCCGGAATATTCCGGAGAATCCGAACCGATTCACAAAAAGCTCCGCCAGCCGGTGGACCACTTCATAATCCACCGGCTCCGTCACTTCGGACAACCCGATATTATTCAGATTTACGATGGGATATTCCAGCTCAACACCCAATACCGGTTTCGCCGCCCGCTCCGTCGGCCGGATATACTTCTGATAAATGGCCTCGCGACAGTCCGTGTCTTGTATCATATAGAACCCTTCCTTCCTTTTATAACCCCGAGAATCCGAGGAACAGCATTTTCATCTGCTCCGGATCCTCCACATAGGAACCGACATGTTTCTCTCCGGTATAGATCCGGGTTCCATCCTTATAGATCAGCAGCTGATTCTGTGGTACCTCATTCCAGCTGCCCGTACCCAGCGGCTGAGTCGAGAATACTGCCTCCTCTCCGTTTTCCCTGATGTAGAGTGTTCCTGCCGCATTCTTATGCACATAGAGATACTCACCGTCATTAAAGATCAGATTCAGTTTATTTCCCGGTGCCAGGATTCGGATCACATCCTCCACCACATGAAAACGGTCATTTCCGTCAAAGGAATTCCAGTCATTTTCAAGATTGTCGTTGATCCGGTCCACCAGATAAAGCAGGATCCTTTCACTGTCCGTGCTGCCCACCTGCGAATACTGATAGGGACTCAGCACACTCGCCTCGAAAATGGTTCCGTTATGCATCAGTGTCCATGCCCGCCCGGATACGTCTCTTTTTACAAAGGGATGTGTGTTCCGGTAATCCACGTCTCCTATGGTAGCCCGACGGATATGCGCCATGATCCGGCTTGCGCAGACCTCATTCATCAATCGGTTTTTCAGATAAATACTGTTCGATGCCCTTACCGGCTCCCGTTCCACATTTTGCGTTATCCCGTCATGGAGCGCCATGCCCCAGCCATTCGGATGTTCCCGGCTGTGGGAGAAAAACTCCTTCAGCAATCCGTCGACCCGGATCTTTTCTTTTGCGCTGACCGCAAACAGTTCACACATTTTCTGCCACCTCCCTGTAGTCGGAATCCCATCTGTCAGACAGCAGTCCGTTCTCTCTTTCTGCCACCGATCTCAAACTCCTTCAGATACTCCCTTTCCTCCTCCGGAAGCTCCTCCGCAGCCAGACGGATCAGATCCCTGGCCCAGGCTGAAACCCTTTTCCCGGAATAGATGATTGCATTTTCTCCCTGAATCTCTGTCCGGAAAACCGCCTCCTCCACATCGATCAGATGCCCCGAAAGCAGCTTCTCCACACGTTTCAGATTCTTCTCACCATACAGAAGCCCCTTCAGCAGCGCAGCATATCCCAGGGCCTTCCGGATCGGAACACTGTCCGCCACACGTACCTCCAGATACCTTTTTAAACGGATATGGTGGAAGAACATGGACAGCAAATGCTCCACCACCGCCTTCTGACGTTCCGGCTCGTCAGCCAGCCCGGACAGGGATAAGATTTCGCCCAGCTTCTTTTCTCCCGCAAATGTGGACTCCCCCTGATCCGTCAGGACAACCAGCGGACGATTCAGCAGAAGCTCCGCATAGACCTCATATCCGAATCTCCCATGGAATGCCCCAGGGAAGAAGCCTGTACGATCCGGATCCAGATCCTCCCAGACCTGAGTACGGAGCAGGTGCTTTCCCTTCCCCTCTGCCAGTCTGCTGTCCGGAAGAGATTTATTTTCCATGATCTGCATCAGCACCGGAGACAGGATGGTGAGGATCCGAAGCTTTCGCACCATATCCGCTTCGGAGGAATAATCCAATGAAACCTGTGTAGAGGCGGAGGCACGCATCATATAAACACCATATCGTCCCCTCCCACGAAAATATCGGTCCATAAAATAATATCGGTTCTTCGGGATCAGCGGAAACTCCGACGGATGGACTCTGCCGGATTCCACTGCCGGATGAAGTCCTCTGGTCACCAGAGAAAACCCAATGTCCCGGAGCACAGGGTCCCACAGCTTCCGAAATTCTCCGTAAACCTCTTCTATCTTCTGAATGGAAGAAAACGGTGCGACACTGATTTCAAACTGACAGGAGGGTTCCACGCTCACG
>CADBOW010000087.1 GCA_902796375.1 uncultured Lachnospiraceae bacterium
TCTTCGTCTGTCTTCGTCTGTCTTCGTCTGTCTTCATCTGTCAACAGATGCACAGACAGACTCCTCCAATTCACGCCTGCGATCACGCCGGATATATCTACCTTCCTATGATCATACTACACATCACATTATAGGGGTTACCGATACAAAAAACAACCCAACGCCCGGCGGGTTGTCTGATAAAGGATGTCTCTCTCATTTTGCCTAAGCGGCCTTATGCTTTACCGATCGCTTCACCACATCCACTGCACAGCATAACCCAAAGGTCAGGGGATACGAGACAATGACGGTCAGCAGAAATCCGAGGATATGATTCACACCCGTCAGCCAAAGCACGTACTGGCACAGCACCAATATAGGAAAATGCAGGATATAGAAGGTATATGAAATCTTTGCATTGAAAGCAGTAAACCGATTACGAAAATCCAGATGATCATGCCCCAGACTGATCAGTGCCGGGATTGCTGTGGCAAAGGCCGCATAGTTGCAGATCGTATTCAGAGTTTCATAACCCTTCACATAGATAAACAGGATCACATTTGTTATAGAAAACACAAGAAAAGCGAGTACATAGATCCATTTAAAGCGGGACATGCGGTCAACAAACTCATGGTCACTGAAAACGAAATACCCCAGAAGAAACACACACAGAAAGAGGATCAGCGGTTTGCCGCCAAATCGCACATCAAAGGTCGCAACCGCAAGGATCGAAAGAAGAATCCCAAGGATGGCTTTCGTCCTGTTCCCTCTTCTGTTTCTTTCGTTTTGATCGAATTCATTTCCGGCCCCCTTCCCGCCGGAGGATGCCCACACACGGCCAAGCCGAAGGATTCCGACAGACAGGACAGAAATCAGGATCAGCACCGCAAGAAACCAGAGATGTGCCATGGTGAAGCCCCCGTCATAGCCGGTAAGATCCGTAAATCTGGTGAAAAAGATCCCGTAATGACGGAAGAACCCATCGGCATACCCATTGTGCGTCACATCCGCCACAAAACTGAGAATCGGCGTCAGAACCAGGACCCCCAGCAGAAGAGGTATCCCCAGCCGTACGAAACGTTCACGAAGAAAAGTCCCGAACCCTCTCTTCCTCAGAGAATACGAGGTCGCAACTCCCGCCAGCAGGAACATCAGCGGCATGAACCAGGGCGAGATGAAGGTCACGACGGAGGCGATGGGCTTCACCTCCTCAAAGAAAATGTAGTTCGCCTCGCCCCAGGTATTATACGCCATGGCTGTATGATACAGAACCAACAGCGATACCGTGATCCATCGTAAATTGTCGATGTAGTTTACGCGATTTTTCATAGTCTCACTCTCAAATCCTGCAGGCACCGAAATACTATCAGGCCAGGTATATTCTACGATTCCGCCCGGAACGATCTTAAACTATATTCTCTCTGCCCTACACGCCCGGATCATCATTCCGATCATGAACGCAAATGTAAGGATCGGCCATCCGATCACAGTGAATAGCATCATCCAGTCCGGCTTGAGATTACTTGCCATCCCCACCATTGCAAAAAGTGTAAAAACAATGGCCGCCAGCATCGCTGCCGAAAAGATAAATGCCAGAAGGCCGAAGGCCACGCGGATACCGCTGTCTTCCCCCAATGCCGTCATGTACTTCTTCACCAGGAAATGATACACAACCCACAGTCCTCCAAGGAAAAGAACCATCCCCAGAATGTAGGCCAGAATGTTGTAATCATAGTTGGTGGACGAAAAGATAAAACTGGAGCTTTTACCGGAGAATTCCTTCCCGATGGTTTGAATCATCGCAGCCACGGCCGCAAGGGCGATTGCGATGAGAAGAAACAGCAGCTCCCGCAGGATCAGTTTTCCCTTTGTCGGTTCCATATGCCTCCTCACTCCTTCATCGTATCATTTTTCATTTCACTGTCTTGGCTATTTGCCAACTCATGGTTGATATTTATAAATTCCAGAAATGCTTTACATCATTCCGGTTATTTAATGGCACCGGCCTGGCGCCTCTACCTGATCTGATTCAGGCTGCGAATATAGTGATTTGCATATGACCAGTTGGCCTTTGTTCCGTTTCAGCCTATATACCTTTAAGGTTTTAAACTATCAAGACAATCTATGTATATTATATCCCCCGCGGATACATTTTGCGAGATTTTCTTGAGAGACGGGGAGCGGTTGGATTTGCGAACACAACCAATAACGGCAGGAGAACCACTGCTCTCCTGCCGCATTTCAGTCGGATCACTTCAATCCGAACTGCTCCATATATGCACAGTACTCATCGTGCCTTGTCTTCTATCCCATGGGATCACTTACTTTCACTCCCAGATACCATCAGCTCCACTCCATAGAACAGCTTACGCATATCCTCCGCCGACCTGCCGTCATTCTCCGGACTGCAGATCTGCACATAGTAGCATACGCCGCCGACCTCCAGAAAGTAATGCTCAAAAAGGAGCTGATTCTTCACCGAGGATACACACCAGACAGAGACATCTGCCACATTTGCAGCATCCGGCCAGATATCCCGGACCTTCCTCTCCTCCGGCTTCGCCGCTTCCGCATTTTCCTTCAGCTTTGATGCAGTCTCCTCCGCTTTCTCCTGCAGTGTCTGTCCTGCCGGATCCAGCTTCTTCACCTGGAAAAATGAGCCACCGGCCTCATAGGTACGGGCATTTGTATAGCGGACCGCCAGAAGATCACTGTCCGTATGGATGCTTCTGATGCTCTCCGTATTATCTGAGCCCGAGGTACCGCTGCCGCCTTCTTCCACACCGATCGCTTCGCTGCTGTCATCTTCTGCGCTTACCGTTCCGCCACTGTATTCTTCTGCACTTGCTGTACCGTTACCACCTTCTTCTGCTCCCGGTGCAGCGTTTACAGCATCCTTCCCGTCCGATGTATCAGCTTTGGCATCCGCCAGCTGCATGCATTCATAGCCTTCCGGTACAGTTACGGCGACATCGCCGTTCTCCACCCGATAGGGATACGCTTCCTTCTTCGTCATCCCATAAGTCCCGGTATACTTGACGGTTTTCGCCATCGCAAGAACATCTTCTTTCAGCTCATCCGGCTTCTCGTGGTCAGATGTTTCAACGAGATACAGCATGCTGTCTTCATCCTTGACTGCGATTCCGCAGGCCGCTACGTCCAGGCCCTTTTCCTGGTAATTCCATGCAAAAAGAACGCTTTCCTCGTGTCCCTCCAGCTCCGCAGGCTCTGTCTCCATTTTCTGCCTGGATATCCGACAGCTTTCGGCAAGCATCGGCAGCATGTGATCCATATTTGCCTCTATGCCTGCATGATTCGCAGTGGCTGCATAGGCCACGACCTCCTGGCCTTTTCGGTCCGCATATGTTCTATTGTACTCGCTTCCACTGTTTTGTTCGGAGAACAGCTCCCGGATACGGAAGGTATGCTCAAACATGGTTACCTCCACGCTGTTATCACCTGTAAGCGTGTCCTTTCCACAGGCAGTAAGCGTCATGATCATCAGGCAGAGCAACACTGCCGATGCAATTATCCTCTTCCTCATTTTTCTCTCCTTTAACCATCCCATACTTCGTATCTTCCGACACGCCCGCCGGGTTCGTTCCACGCCGCCTTCTCCACATGATCGATATGATGATCCATGCAATCGCGAGAAGCACCATGATGCCAATATACCATTCCACATTCCACAGCAGGCGGTCATGCCACGCCGTCTCCCAGTTGGTGCCGGCCGATTCATACAACAGACGGTCCGCCTGAAATGTGTGATAATCCCGCAGAACACGTCCGATGCATCCTCCGGTGAAGAGGATCATCAATAATAACAAACATTTTTTCGTCCGTTTCATAAACGCCTCCCGCATCCTCCTGATCATCGATCCGCAAAAAACCATATGCTTTCAGCAGGACTTGGAAATGCACTGCGTAACATCGATTTCACTTATATATTTTCATATCTGAAAGAAAGGTTCACTTATTTTTGAAATAAACGAATCAAAGGGCGAAGGAACGACCTCCACCCTTTGCAGTATATCCATTTTCATTTTATTCCGATCGGGGATGGGGATCTCACTCTGATCCTCGCGTCCGGATCAACGCGCTCCGATGGGAAGTCCCGGATTACCGCGCTCCGATGGGGTATCTGGATCACCGTGCTCCGATGGGAAGTCCCGGAATCGCATTCAGTGTCAGATCGTCCCGGATCCCGCGCATATAATCGATATATCCTGCGGCACCGATCATGGCGCCGTTGTCCGTACAGAAGATAAATGACGGACACACGAACTCGATGCCTTCTGCCGCTGCCCGCTCTTCCATGGCCGTCCGGAGTCCTGTATTTGCGGCCACACCACCGGCCAAAGCCAGTGTCTTTACGTCATAGTCCTTCGCAGCTTTCACAGACCGGTCCGCCAGCACGTCGATCACCGCCTGCTGGAAGGAAGCCGCAACATCTGCCTTGTTGTAGGGGATGTGCTTCATTTCACATCCGTTCAGATAATTCAGAACCGCGGATTTAAGACCGCTGAAGGAGAAATCGTAGGGTGCACCCTCGATCACCGCCCGTGGAAATTCGATGGCGTGAGGATCGCCCTCCCGCGCCAGCTTGTCCACCTTCGGTCCGCCGGGATAACCCAGCCCGATGGCACGGGCCACCTTGTCAAAGGCTTCCCCTGCCGCGTCATCATGGGTCTGTCCCACGATCTCATATACGCCGTAGTCCTTCACCAGCACGATATGGGAATGTCCGCCGGATGCCACCAGGCACATGAATGGCGGTTCCAGATCCGGATGCTCA
>CADBOW010000088.1 GCA_902796375.1 uncultured Lachnospiraceae bacterium
GACTGCTTTCCGTGCATCAGGGCCTTGGCGTAGGTGACCGTCGCGCCAAAGGCTGCGCAGATCGCCTGGTGTCCCAGGCACACGCCCAGCAGCGGGATATCCTTTCCCAGCTCCTTTGCTGCCTCGATGATGATTCCCGCATCCTCCGGTCGTCCCGGTCCCGGAGAAAGGATGATCCGCTCCGGCTTCAATGCCCGGATCTCCTCTATGGTCATCTCATCATTTCGGATCACCCGGATGTCCGGATCCAGTTCCCCGATCAGCTGATACAGGTTATAGGAAAAGCTGTCATAATTATCGATCAGTAATATCATTTTCTTCCTCCTTTCCTACAGATCCGTCTGCATCTCAAGTGCCTTGAGCGATGCTCTGGCTTTGTTCAGACACTCCTGATATTCCGTCTCCGGAACGGAGTCCGCCACGATCCCCGCTCCGCTTCGAACGAACACCTTGCCGTTCTTCTTATATGCGATGCGGATAGCGATACAGGTGTCCATATTTCCGGTGAAATCGATGTAACCGATCGCTCCTCCGTAGATCCCTCTCTTGTTCCGCTCCAGTTCGCCGATCAGCTGGCAGGCCCGGATCTTCGGTGCTCCGGAAAGGGTTCCCGCCGGCAGTACCGCCTCGATGGCATCCAGCGCATCCCTGTCCTCCCGGATCTCTCCCCGTACGGTAGAGCCGATATGCATAACATGGGAGAATCGTTCCACGCAATGGAGCTTCTCCACCTTGACCGTTCCGAATTTCGAGATCTTTCCCAGATCATTCCGTCCCAGATCCACAAGCATATTGTGTTCCGCCAGTTCCTGCTCATCTGCAAGAAGCTCTGCCTCCAGTGCACTGTCTTCCTCCGGGGTTTTTCCTCTGGGCCTTGTGCCTGCCAGCGGAAATGTATGCAGCACCCCGTCCTCCAGCTTCACCAGTGTTTCCGGGGAGGCTCCGGCCACCTCCACATCCGTTCCTGCAAAGTAGAACATGTAGGGTGACGGATTGATAGTCCTCAGCATCCGGTAGGTGTCCAGCAGACTTCCCTCAAAGGGAGCGGAAAGCCGGTTGGAGAGCACGATCTGGAAGATATCGCCTTCGAAAATGTGTCTCTTCCCCTTCTCAACCATTTCGCAGAACTGTTCCTTGTTGAAGAGGGGAGTCACCTCTCCCAGCAGGCGTCCGGGCTGCTCTTCCTTCTTCTGCCCGGTCCGGAGCATTTCCGCCATTCCGAGAAGCCGCTCTTCGGCACGTCCGTACTCCGTCTGGATCTCATCCAGCCTGATATTTACCATCAGGATGATCTTCTGCTTCACGTTGTCAAATGCGATAACCTGGTCGAACAGCATCAGATCCACATCCTGAAATTCTTCATTGTCCTCCACATCCCGTTTGATGGTGGGCTCACTGTATCCCAGATAATCAAAGGCGAAATATCCTACCAGTCCACCGGTGAAGGGCGGGAGTTCGGGAATCCGGGGACTCCGGTACTCTCCGAGGATCCTCCGGATATCTCCGGAGGGATTCTTCGTATGAAAGGTCTGATCCCCTACCTTCATCACTCCGTCTCTGCAGGTGATGGATGCCTTGGGCTCACAGCCGAGAAATGTATATCTTCCCCAGGCTTCACTGGCCTGCGCGGACTCCAGAAGATATGCGTGTGTTGACGCGGCCTTCAGGATCCGAAGGGCTTCGATGGGGGTGATAAAATCCGAGAGAAGCTCCGTGCTGACCGGACACACCGTATAGGATCCGGTCTCCGCCAGTGCCTTGATCTCATCAATGGATGGGTACAGCTTCATAGTTTCACTCCTTTCATACTCGCGACAGCCAGGGCCATGCAGGCTTGTCCGCCTGGCTCATTGCTCGCGGCAAAAAAAAGTCCCTGGCAAAGTCCAACTCTGCCAAGGACGAATAATCTTTCACTATCCGCGGTGCCACCTTGATTTACGGTTCCCCGTACGCTTAGCGGGATACTATCATATCCCCGGCAGTTAACGCCTGCCTCCGGCGTCGCAGAATACTCTGAAGCAGCTGCCTCATTTGACTGCGCCCTCAGCGGTCCATTTGACAACTTGTTTCTCATCCGGCTCTCAGCTCCCCGGACTCTCTGTAAAGGCATCATTGCCGTTATCTCCGCTTCATCGGTTTCCTGTATTAAACTTTCTGTAGCATAGCACTTGTATCCCTGTCGTGTCAACAGTTTTTTTGACCGTTTCCGGTTCTCCGGGATGCGGTGAGCCGGATTTATGGTAGATACGAACGGATCAGTGAAATTTATGGGGTATTTATCTTCTGCTCTGCAAGCCATTCGAAAAGATGGATCTCCTCTCCGTCAAACTCCCTGGCAACCCGGTCCTGCAATACCGGAATCCAGGACCAATGGCCCAGATATTCATAGGGCATACCCGTCGAGGAATAGCCCAGCACCGACGGAAGGCGGCTGTAGATCACCTTTTCCCGTTCGCTCTCCGGGATCGCCGTCAGCTTCTCATACAGGGCATCCGCATAGGCGGGGGACCCATCCTCTCTCCGGAGAGGTACGGTCTGATCCGTGGCAGCTGCAGTGATCCACATAGGAACCTTCGACAGCTTCCGGATCCGCATCGGCGTCATCCATGCATCATGGTATGCAGGACAGACCGGAAATGCAGCCGCGAACTGCCCCGGCATTTTCAGGATCATCTGCAGAGTCATATATCCGCCGTTGGAGCATCCGCCGATATAGATCCGATGCCGGTCCACCTCCGGATGTAACTGGAGATATTTCCGTATCAGCCCGCACAGAGCATCCGTATAATAGGAGGCGCCTCCCGTCTTCGGAGGATCATCCGTATCCCAGTTTCCCTGTCCGTCTCCGTCCATCCACATGGTGGGGCATTGAGGTACCAGCACTGCCGCTCCGGTGTCCGGAAAATAGCATTGAACCGTAGCCTCGGCCAGAGCCGTGACCCGGTTTCCCAGAAGCGGCAGGGATGTGTCGGTTCCTCCTTCCCCCAGGCCATGCAGCCAGATGATCAGCGGAAGTGTCCCCTTCCTTGTGGACCTGACTCCCTTTCGATTCCTGTAGGACTGTGGAAGATAGTCCCTGTATTCCAGACGGATCCCTGACTTCTCATAGGGCTTCCGTCTGATGAACGCCTCTTCCGCAGGACAGACTCTCCCTGTGCAGATGAGCCCAGGCAGAGAGAACTCCCGGTCCGCATTTCTCTCCCGCACCGGATCATATTCATATGCCATGGTCCATTCGATATCCGGTCCGGATACGGGAAAGACCGTATAATATCTGCCGTTCGGATCTTCCTTCCCCTCCTGATCCGAGAGAAACCGGGCAGAGACCGGTCCCGGAAAGACATAGCGTTTCAGCCATTCCGCATCCTCCTTTTCGGGCGCCTCGATGATGAGACACCGGATCACGGGACCGTAATCCTCCGGCTGAAGTACGGCAGTATAACAGAGCTGTTTTCCACTGTTCCTCATATACAACTCCTTTCATTTACACTTCGTATGCGTTCTGCTCAATCCTCACGGCACCCGTCATTTTGCTCCTCAAAATGTCTTCGTCCTTCGGATTGGGTTGGGTATCATATATTATAGTACGGCGTATCATTTTCCACCACATTTTTTAAGTGTTTACATAAAAA
>CADBOW010000089.1 GCA_902796375.1 uncultured Lachnospiraceae bacterium
CGGCTCAGTCAGGAGAAAAGCTTTTTGATATCGCCGGCGGAACATTGCGGCACTATAACGGAGAGGCTCGGGAGATCGAGGTTCCGGAAAGCGTGATCGCCATTGCGGACCGGGCTTTCGAGGGGCTTCAGATCACATCGGTTAAACTTCCGGGAACTTTGGAGCGGATCGGGGACCGGGCATTCCGGAACTGTATGGCTCTTCGGGAGATGGAGATCCCGGAGTCGGTAAAGGAGATCGGAGAAAGCGCATTTGAGGGGTGCCGTCGGCTGAAAAAAGTGATCCTTCCGGACTCGCTGGAGCGGATTCCGGGGAAGCTTTTTTACGGGTGCAGCAGTCTCGGAGAGATCGGATTTCCGCAGGATTTGAAAATGCTGGATATTTCAGCCCTGAAGGATTCCGGGATTACCGAGATCACGATTCCCTTTTCCCTTACTACGGTGAGTGCTGTGAAATGGGGACATTTTACCGGGGAAAAGATCCATATCGGATATGAGCTGGCGGTGAATATGGCGAAAGCCATGTTTGCCGACGATCCCGCGGTAGAGGATTGTAATAAGACACAGCTCTATGTGGGGGACCGGCCGTATTATGACCTGTTCCGGGTGGAGACAAAGGCCGGATTAAATGAATGCGAGATTTACTACGATACAGATATCTTCTTCCATGATGTATTTATCGGGGAAGTCAGGATTGACGGAAGCAGTACCGCTCTGGCCAGTGATTTTTATTCCTATTTCCGTTCGGATTTCACCCGGCTGAAGGAGGATATCCTGGCGTCGGTTTTCACGGCAAGAAGTCTTACGGCCGACCGGATCCGCGGGCAGAAATGTATCTACTGCGGAAAGAAGTTCCGGAATTCCCCGAGACCGACGGACAGGTGCAGTGCCTGCGGAAAGGAAAAAGGCTACGCGCTTACGGTAATAGATTTGTAGCGGCGGAGCATTTTAGATTTATGAGCTTCATGACCGGGATCAAAATGATGATCCCTTTTCAGAGAGGAAATATACATGAAGAAAAAACAGTGTTACAACCCATATCTTCCTTTGGGAGAGTATGTTCCCGACGGGGAACCGCATCAGTTCGGTGACCGGGTATATATCTACGGTTCCCACGATAAGGAGGGCGGAGAAACCTTCTGTATGCTGGACTATGTGACATATTCGGCACCGGCGGATGATCTTACGGACTGGCGGTATGAGGGAGTGATCTACCGGGCGGACCAGGATCCGCAGTATGGGACGAAGATTCCCAGCATGCAGCTGGCAGGCGGAAATGCAGATACAGGGACAGTTAAGGATACCTACCGGTATATGTATGCTCCGGATGTGGTGGAGGGACCGGACGGCCGGTACTATCTCTACTACAGCATGAGCGGAGATTTCGGCGTGGGCGGTTATGTGGGACCCATCAGTGTTGCCGTGGCAGAGACTCCGGTGGGACCTTATGAATTCCTCGGATATGTGCAGAATCCGGACGGGACTCCCATGCTCCGATATGTCCTTTTTGATCCGGCGGTGCTGAATGACAACGGAGTGATCCGTCTTTATTACGGTACCCAGTATGACTTTGAGGAGCGGGACGATTTTACCCCGGATTCCGGATATGTGGAATCGGAAATGGGCATGTTCGGACGGACGAAGGAGGAAGTTCTCAGTTATCCGGATTCCATCATGGGCGCCATCACGGTGACGCTGAAGGAGGATATGCTGACCATTGCGGATGAGCCGCGGCACATTATTCCTTACCGGGTGAAGGGCACTTCATTTGAAGGACATCCGTTCTTTGAAGGACCTTCCATGCGGAAGGTGGGGGAGAAGTATTATTTCGTCTATTCTTCGAAGCAGAATCATGAGCTCTGTTATGCCGTGAGCGACTGGCCCGACAGGGACTTTACCTTCGGTGGATCCCTTGTATCCAACGGGGATGTGGGGATAAACGGCCGGAAACTTAAAGACAAGCTGAATATGACCGGCACCACCCACGGAAGCATTATTGAGGTGAATGGGGAGTGGTATGTATTCTATCACCGCCTCACCCATAAATCGGACTACAGCCGTCAGGCCTGCGCGGAGAAGATCGAGATCCTTCCCGACGGAAGCATTCGCCAGGTGGAGATCACCAGCTGCGGACTGAATGGAGGTCCCCTTGATGGCAGGGGAGAATATCCGGCAGTGATCTGCTGCTGCCTTACCAACGGGAAAATGCCCCACGGCTGCAACAGTATCTATACGGACAGTTTCCCGAATGTTACCCACCGGGTGGTTTCCGCGGAACTGACCGAGCGGTATGTGGGAGAGATCTGTGACGGAACCCTGATCGGATATCGGTACTTTGATATCAAGGATCTTACATCGATACGGCTTACCGTGGCACTGGAAACGGGAGAAGAGAGTGCGTCTCTTCCCGGTTGCTTTGAAGTAAGAACGGAAATGGATGGACCTTCTTTAGGGCAGATCCCGGTAGAAGGCGCCGGCATGGACTGGAGTGCATTTGATGGAAAGGTGAGTATCCCGAACGGTGTGCATGCCA
>CADBOW010000090.1 GCA_902796375.1 uncultured Lachnospiraceae bacterium
GATCCGTATCTCAATTATGAGCTTGTTAATTCATCCCTGGAATCACTCCCGGAAGGTTCTGCTTTGGAAATCATCAAAGGCGGATCACATGTTGTTTATATAGAGAAACCATATTATCAGGATTTTCAGAATCGACTGATCAACTACCTGAAGAGGTAAAGGATTAATAACTTCCGGACGACTATCCTTTTCAGAAGTCCTGATTCAAAAAATATGAAGCTTACTCTGGAGGACTGCACCTTCCGTAAGACCAAAGCAGGATCTGCAGTACGCCTCGCTTCTCCCGACTGTGTATACCAGGTATACGGATGCAGCTTCGAGAAGATAAAGAGTATAATAAAGCCGGGCGGTCCGAAAGGGCCGCCCGATGCTCTGTTGCGATAGCCGTGCTGAAGCTATCGGATCATATTATTTTGTTTTCCAACCAAGTTGGTTGCCCACGCAAGAGTATAAATCGTCCATGAGATACTTGGTTTCGATCTCGCCATTGTTGTACAGACCGGATATCGTTTCCACACAGGAGAGAGCAGAGAGATCTTCATACTCCAGGTAGGACTTCATCCCCTTTACTGCATTGGCGAAAACCTTATATGCGTTCTGTGACTTAAAGAACTTTTTGATCGGATTGGTCTTTGTGGCTGAACCATTGGCAAGGCGGGCATTAGCAACGGCGTTGTTCGACAGGCTTCCTTCTTCATTTGCAAATTTAACTGCAAAACCGGTGTCACAGGTAAGCTCTGCCAGCATAAACCTTGTCAGTTCCTTATTCTTTGTCTTTTTTCCCGCCAGCATATATTCCTGGCCCCAGTTAAATTTGGCCGGGCCCTGGCATATGCCCCAAGCGCCGTCCTTTGCGCCACTGCCAGTTAATACCTGGGTCATCCACGGGGAACCGAAATAGCAGAATACTTTGTCGTTGGTGAAGCCGTCGTACCATTCACTGTTCCATTTAGAAGTGTTCTGTGTATATCCGCTGTCCTGAAGCTTTTTGGAGTATTTCAGGAAGTTTTTAATTGATGCATCTGGAGTGAAGGTGCGGGTCTTTCCGGTTTTCTTCGACCAGGCAGTGTTTTTTCCGTAAAGAAAAGCCTCTTCTACTTCGTTTGCTCCGGCCACAAGGCTGTATCCCTTCTTCTTCAGTGTTTTCCCGGTTGCATAGAAGGTATTCCAGTTCTTCAGCTTCTTCTGAATCGCAGCCGGACTATCTGTTCCAAATACTTTTTTTGCAATCTTCTTGTTATAAAAGACAACGCCCGGGCAGGGGTTACCGCTGACTGCCATCAGCTTCCCCTTATAGGTTCCCTGCTTTATGGTATAGGGATACATGTTCTTTGTCATTTTCTTTGTAAGTCCAAGAGTTCGAAGATTTGCAAAATAACCGGTGCTTGCAAAAGACTGAAGCAACGAAATGTCTGTTAAAACGATGGAAGGATAGTATGAGCTGCCATCCATATTGTTTGTAATGGCGGACAGATACTCATCTGAACTGGAGGCCATTCCCATATTAACGTATTCCACATAAGGTTTAAACTGCGGATATTTATTCAGGATCATATTAACCCTGGTTTGCGTGTAGTCATCATAACTGAATATGTAGATCTTCTGCTTGTTGGTCCATCCTTTGGTACTGGGAACCTTGATCCCCGAAGTGCCGGTCTTCGCGGAGGAGGAGCTTTTTAGTACGCCATTGGAATCGAAGGTATACTTCTTCCCGTTGATCGTTACTGTCCCGGTCTTCATGTAGCCGTTCGACCCAAAGTAATACTTCTTTCCTCCGATTGTCAGCCACTGGTTCTTTGCATGTGATCCGTCGGAGTACTTATACCACCAGCCGGTTGAGTTGTGCATCCATTTCCCGCTTGCCGCTTCTGCTTTAAGTCCCGTATGATAGAGCGTGAGAACGATTAAAGCGGAAGCAAGGAGCAAGCTGACTGCTTTTTTGATCCTTGCTTTCTTCTTCATTTTTTTCCTCTCTTTCTGTGGAAGAATTGCATCTTCCGCAGAATCAGTATAGCACCGGCTGTCAGCAATGACAAGGCTGGCGGAGAAATTGAAAAACAATTGAAAAACAATGACAAAAGAAGTGCTTGCAAAATGCGGGCGCTTCTTTTATAATTGGGCTTGTAAACGATTACACTGTGTTTACAATATGTTTGTAGGGCGGGATTGGTTAAGTAGTCTGAGGAAAGAGAGATGGCGGAACAAGGAGCGTAAGGAGGAGCATGCATGATAGTTTATGAGGGAAAAGCTGTATTTGAAGGGATTGCCATAGGAAAGCTGTCCGTCTATAAGAAAAATGAAGAGACGGTAAAACGAGAGAAGGTTGAAGATGTGGAAGTCGAGGTTGCCCGGTATACATCCGCCCGGGAAGAAGCGGTTGCCCAGCTTCAGGCACTGTATGAGAAGGCAGTGAAGGAAGTGGGTGAGGCTTCGGCAGAGATCTTTGAAGCTCATCAGATGATGGTGGATGATGATGACTTTGTGGAATCGGTTGAGAGCATCATCCGTACCCAGGAGGTGAACGCAGAGTATGCGGTGGCTGAAACCGGAGATAACTTCAAGAAAATGTTTGAAGAAATGGAAGACGAGTATTTCCGGGGAAGAGCGGCGGATATCAAGGATATTTCCGAGCGTATCGTCCGTATCCTGCAGGGCAGCGGCGGAGAGGGCATCGATTCCGATGAACCTGTGATTGTGGTGGCGGATGATCTGGCTCCATCCGAGACGGTGCAGATGGATAAGGACAAGATTCTGTCCTTCGTCACAGTACACGGCTCCGCGAATTCACATACATCCATTCTGGCGAAGACCATGAATATTCCGGCTGTCATTACCTGTCCCATCCCGCTCACCGATGAGGTTGACGGAAAGGACGCAGTTGTTGACGGGTTCGAAGGCAAGGTCTATGTAGAGCCTACGCCGGAGGTGCTGGCGGAGAAGCAGAAGCTGCTTCAGACAGAATTGGAGAAGAAGGCTCTCCTGGAGGAACTGAAGGGTAAGGAAAATGTTACACTGGACGGTCAGAAGATCAATCTCTATGCCAATATAGGGAACACCAAGGATCTGGGACTTGTGGTGAAGAACGATGCCGGCGGTATCGGCCTCTTCCGTTCCGAATTCATCTATCTGGGTTCCTCCGACTATCCTACGGAGGATGAGCAGTTTGCCATCTATAAGCAGGTGGCGGAAACCCTGGCGGGGAAGAAGGTGATCATCCGTACTCTGGATATCGGTGCGGACAAGCAGGCGGATTATTTCCAGCTTCCGGCAGAGGAGAATCCGGCCATGGGCCTTCGTGCCATCCGTATCTGCCTGACCCGTCCGGAGGTTTTTAAGACCCAGCTGCGTGCGATCCTGCGGGCATCCGCCTTCGGTAAGGTCTCCATTATGTTCCCCATGATCATTTCCGTGGATGAGGTAAAGGAGATTCAGAGCATCCTGGCGGAGGTTAAGGCAGAGCTTGACAGTGAGGGCATTGCTTATGATAAGAACATTGAGACCGGTATCATGATCGAGACGCCTGCATCGGTAATTATGGCGGAAGAACTGGCGAAGGAAGTGGACTTCTTCAGTATCGGAACCAATGATCTTACCCAGTATACTCTGGCCATCGACCGCCAGAATCAGTCTCTGGATAAATTCTATGATTCCCACCATCCTGCTATCCTGAAGATGCTTAAGATGGTGGTGGATGCGGCACACAAGTATGGCAAATGGGCCGGCATCTGCGGTGAGCTGGGTGCGGACCTGTCCCTGACCAAAGAGTTCCTGGCCATGGGATTTGATGAACTGTCCGTATCTCCAGGGCGGATCCTTCCCATTCGAAAGATCGTGCGTGAGACGGATGTGTCGGCATATAAGGCCGGAAAGTAAGAAGCCGGGTCAGCAAACAAAGCCCGGATACAGAAATAAAGTCGGCTAACCCGACAGAGAAGACTACATTATGTCGGTCATGTCCGTATAGCTTCGGATATGACCGACTTGACGGAAAGGACAGGATCAGATGACGGATGTGAAGGAAAACCTGAATACGGTGGACTGGATGAAGAAGAGCTGGGAGAAGACCTTCCGGGATAGGATCACTCCCAGATATGACGAGCTGAAATGGCTGTACGCAGAGTTGTATGGCAATGATATGCAGGCATTTCAGTACTTCTGCGAGATGCTTTACAAGAGCTTTAAGGACAGAAGTGCAGAACTGAAGAAGTGGGACCTGGGCCGGGAAGCCATGCCGGAGTGGTTCTCCGGAAATGAGATGCTGGGCATGCTCATGTATACCAATGCCTTTGCCGGAACCCTGAAAGGGGTGCAGTCCCATTTGGATTATATCGAGGAGTGCGGAGTGAACTATCTGCATCTGATGCCGCTGCTTGCAAGTCCTAAGGGACGATCCGACGGCGGATATGCGGTGTCGGATTTTCGAACGGTGGAGCCGGCGCTTGGAACCATGAAGGATCTGGCGGCACTGGCCGAGGGCTGTCATGCCAGGGGCATCTCCGTATGCCTTGATTTTGTTATGAATCATACCAGCGAAGATCATGAGTGGGCCAGACGTGCGCGGGCAGGAGAGAAGGAGTTTCAGGATCGTTATTTCTTCTTTGATAACTGGGATATTCCCAATGAATATGAGAAGACGGTTCCCCAGGTATTTCCTACGACGGCTCCGGGAAATTTCACCTGGTGCGATGAGGCGGGGAAGGTTGTCATGACCTCATTCTATCCCTATCAGTGGGATCTGAACTATCGGAATCCCACGGTATTCAACGATATGACAGAGAATATGCTGTTCCTCTGCAATCAGGGGGTGGACATCATCCGTCTGGATGCGGTTCCATATATTTGGAAGACCCTGGGTACCAACTGTCGGAATCTTCCGGAGGTTCATTCTCTGGTGCGGATCATGCGGATCGCGGCAGAGGTGGTA